>JAIRTF010000143.1 GCA_031255075.1 Bifidobacteriaceae bacterium
AAACGCCGGCCGGCCCGCCGCCAGGGGCTTATCCCGGGCGGCCGGCTCCTTACGGATCGCCTGCGGCTGGCGCCTACCGCCAACCCGCGGCTCCAACCGCTCCGAGTGCGCCGCGGCCCAGCAGGCCGCCCGCAGCCCAAGCGTCAGCCACCAAACCGGCCGCCACGCCTAAGAAAGGCCACGGCTTGGCCGTACTGATCACCGCCGTGGTTACCACGCTGGTGGTCGGAGGCGGTCTGGCCGCCGTGTACTTCCTGGTGCTGGACAAGGGCACGCCAATGCTCAACACGGGCCAGGTCCAAGGCCAGGTGGGAAGCATTCTGATGAACGACTTTGGTGTTTCGTTGGATGACGGGTCAGTCAAATGCCCAGCTTCGATGAAAGCCGAGGCCGGCCAGAAGTATGTCTGCGACTACAGCTCCAACGGCCAAGCCGCACAGGTCCAAGTCACCGTGCTGAACGAATCTCAATACCTGGTCGGATCAGTTGGCGAAGCCTCCCCACCAGCCATCCAAGACCCGCTGGTTGAAGACAACGACATCAACGGCGCCGGCTGGAAGATCTATGACCCGGCCACGGATGAAACGGAATAGCGGCTCCAGCCGCCGGGCAATCGAACCGAACCGCTACCGCAACGGAGAGTGAGGCATGAACCGAAGAGGTGGACCGCGGCGACGTGCCCTGGCTTTTGGGAGTGTGGTGGCGGCATCGGCCATGGTGTGGTCTGCCGCCTGCACGGTCCAAGTCCAAGGCGAGCCAGACCTCGAAGCGGGAGTGATGAAGCCGCCCTCGGACCAAGTTCAAACGGTTGACCTGCTGTCTCGGTTCGAGATTGAGCCGGACGTGTCAGAGGAATACTGGCGGCAGCGCGACTTTTCCGGCGCTCAGGGCATGGGCCTGAGCGGCTCAGGCGATGCTGAAGAAGCCCCGAACGATCAGGCCACTGGTTTGTTCGCGTTGCCGACCGACGGAGGCCCCATCTCCGCCGAGGCAGGCGTTGGCCTAGGCGAAATGTCCAGCGCCCCTGAAATGCCTACCACCGGTCTGAAGTCCGGCACTACCGGGCGTCTGTACACGTCGTGGGATTCCACGGGTGAGATGTTCTACGTGTGCTCTGCCTCAGTGGTGAACTCTGCTACCCATGATGTGTTGGCCACTGCTGGGCACTGCGTCTGGGACACCGAGGGTGACGGTGGGGTGGCGCCCTACCTGGTGTTTGTGCCAGGAGACAAGAACGATGCCGAATCCCAACCGTTTGGCAGATGGACGCCGGTGGAAATCTTCCTGCGCGACGAGTTCAGGGATAACGCCAAGTCCACCGACAGCAGGGTCAAGGGCGGCGGCTGGACCTATGACTACGCCTTTGTCCGGCTGGCGCCCAACGCTTCTGGCCAGAAAATCCAAGACGTGGTTGGCGCGCAAGGCATTGCCTTTGGCATTCCGGCCGAAAACCTGGTCGCTATTGGCTACCCCTCGGCCCCGCCGTTCGATGGCCGCAGCGAACGGTACTGCTCGTCCACCGAATGGGAGCGGTACGTGCGCGGCGGCTACACCATTGACTGCAACATGACAGCCGGTGCTTCCGGTGGCGGTTGGTTCACCCGCTGGGACCCAGTCAGGGGAGCCGGCTATCTGGTGGGGGTCAGCTCCGTGGCGGACGCCTACGATTCGACGCTCAGCTCCAACGCTTTCGGCCGGTCAGCCTATGAACTGTACGAATACGCTGGCGCCGTCAGCGACGATCTATTCCAAGGGAGTGGTCCCGAATGAGGTGCAGCGGTGAACGGCAGCCTCGTGTTGCGAGGAGTGGAGGATCCCAGGGGGTGTCTGGGCGCGGCATCGACCGCCGGCGGGGGCGTCAAGTGGCAGCTTTGGCGGCCATGTCTTTGCTGGTCGGGACGTTGGGCGCCTGTGGTGGTCCAGTCCAGCTACAGGGCTCGGTGGACCAGGTCTCGCTGATCAACCACAACCAGGCGCGGGTGGTGGAGCGGCTCAAAGCCATGGATCAATTCGTGGCTGATCACAACTGGAACCTGGATGGCAGCGGTTGGGATGTACTGTCCATCGGCTACGAATTGGCTTTGGTCGATGGCGAACCGGCGACCGCCACTTCATCTACCAACGCCATGATGGGCAACCCCGCGGCCATCACTCTGCAGGAAGGCGGCGGGTCCACGGCCGAAGGGCGGGGCCTGGGCCTTTCCCGCTACCACCCGGCTGGCTCAGATGTGGATTACTTGCTGTTGGGGGAAACCATCAGAGATCTGGCGCCAACGCCTTGGATCTCTGTGGAGTCGGTACTGGTAGATGGTCGGGACTTCAAAGATGAATTCATGCAGCGTGACCCGTATACCACGACATTCTGCGTCGGGTCCTCGCGCTTCATATTGTGTGGACTACGAGCCACTCTGTTCAAGGCCATATCCGAGAACAATCCGGACGTGTTCAAGAACCCAGAAGTAACCGACCTGGGCATGGGCATGACCCTGCTGTCAGTCACAGTGCCGGTGTGGGCCTTGGGTAGATCAGATGACTACCCAGGGTTCGCGGCGTTAGTCCCCGCCATCGAGGAGAACGAAGCCCGCTTGCTGATGCAGAACGAGATGATCAGGGAGCCAATCCTGATTCGGCTGTGGCAGACCGCCGAGGGGGAGCCGATCAAGATGGAGATGAATGGCGAACTGACTGATGGTGAGAGAGTCTTGACCTTCCAGTCCGGCTGGGAGAAGAAAGGCACCGCCACTGCCAGAGATTTCCCGCAGGCGCCTTCACCGATGGATGTGACCCATTTCACCAACGAGCAGTTCGCAGAGCTGCAGAAGAAGATTAATGAGCGAGACGTGGAGTTGAGTGAGAATGACGAGTGATCCAATGCCGCCCGTCGGCTCAAACCCGGACGCGGCCTCTGGCGCCGGCTCCGGCGCTGGTGGCAACCCAGCCGAATGGGACGAATACCAGGCCAAGGTGCGCGCCTGGGAGGAGTACCAAGCCAAGCTGCGCGCCTATCAGGATTACAAAGCCAAGCTGCGCGAATGGGAAGAAACCCAGGCCGAACCTAGTTCGCCGCCTGATGCCGCCCCCGCCGTCGAGTCCGCCACATCAGCGGCCGCTCCCGCCGAGCCCGCGACCCCTGGTCCGGTGGCCGATGCCGCTGCCGCACCCGCGCCGGTCGCTGCCGAAGCAAAACCTTCTGCGCCCGCAGCGGTCGATGCCGCGCCGGTATCTACCGAACCACAGCCACCTCCAGCCGCACCTGGGCTGATACCAGGTCCATCGGTCCCGGAGTCGAAGCCGATGGCGTCCGCGCCTGTGCTGGGGCAGCCTGGGTCGGCTGGTCCCCATCAGCCGGCGTTTGGGCAGCCGATCACACCTGGGGCGTACGGGGCCGCAGCTCCTGGCGGGGCCGCTGGGCGCGGCATCGGGCAAGGAGGGATGGGTGTGGCGCCATGGCAGCAGTCGCTGCCGCCCACAGCCTCACCCATGGGACGCCCAACCCCGGTAGGGCCGCCGGCGCCGAAGCCCAAGAAGAAGGGGCGGCTGGTGCCCGTGCTGGTGTCTGTGCTGGTCACGGCGCTGGTGGTGGGCGGAGGCCTGACAGCGGTGTGGTTCTTCTGGTTGTCCAAGGGCGGCCGGCCGCTGGACCAAGCCGACGTGGAACGCCAAGTCGCTGAAATGCTGACGGCCGATTTCAAGATTGAGCCGGACGAATCCTCGGTCACGTGTCCATCCGACATGGTGGACCGTGAGCAGAACAAATACATTTGCACCTACCTGCGGGCCGGTACCGAAGGCAAAGTTGAGATCAACCTGATCAACAAGGGTCAGTTCACTGTGGGGCTGGTTGGAGAAGGCGTGCCCGCGCCCATCGAAGACCCGCTGCACACCGGAGACAGCCCTTCCGCAGGCCAAGGCTGGCTTGATTACAGCCCCGAAGGTTGGACCGTAGGCAGACCAGACGATTCGGAAGAGACCCAAGAAGACGAATAGCGCTGGGAGCGGTTTGATGCGCAGTTCTGAGGGCCGGATCGGGCCGAAACGCTGAGGTAGCCTGAGGACGTGAACAATCAGATTTCGGTGGCGGTTGTGGGCGCCAAAGGGCGCATGGGGCAAGCCGTAGTTGAAGCTGTCATGTCAGCGCCGGACATGACCCTGGCAGACGCCTTGGACCAGGGCGATCCACTGGACTCTCTGGTGCAAGATGGCGCCCAGGTCGCCGTCGATTTCACCGTGCCATCAGTCACCGAAGCCAACGTTCATCAATTGATCGACTTGGGAATCAACGCCGTGGTGGGAACCAGCGGCTGGGACACAGCGGCGCTTCGCCGGGTCGAGGATCATTTGGTCAAAGCCCCCGGGGTGGGCGTGGTTGTGGCGCCCAACTTTGCGTTGGGTGCGGTGCTGGCCATGAACCTGGCCGCCAAAGCGGCCCCCTATTTCGAATCTGCGGAGATAGTCGAATCGCACCATCCAGACAAAGTGGACGCCCCGTCCGGTACGGCCCGTCACACCGCCGGGCTGATCGCCGCCGCCAGAGACGGGCGGCCCTCGCCAGACGCCACCTTGGCTGACCGGTCCATGCCGGAGGCCCGCGGCGCGGATGTTGACGGCGTGCGCATCCATTCGGTGCGCTTGCGGGGTCTGGTGGCCCATGAGGAGATTTTGCTGGGCAACCCGGGCGAATACTTGACCATCCGCCACGATTCGCTGGACCGGGTCAGCTTCATGCCCGGTGTGCTGCTGGCCGTCCGCGAAGTCATCAAACGCCCCGGCCTGACCGTAGGCCTGGACAAACT
>JAIRTF010000223.1 GCA_031255075.1 Bifidobacteriaceae bacterium
TCGATGCGCCAGCCGGTGTCATTATCGAAGGCTTTGCCACGCCAAGACCACCAGGTGTAGGGGCCCTCGCGTTCACCAGCCAGCACACGGCCCACATCAACCCAGCCTAGATCGGTAAACCAACTGGTCAACACTGCCCGCTCTTCCGGCAGGAAGCCGGAGTTCTTCAGGTTGCCTTTCCAGTTCTTCAGGTCGGCTTCGCGGTGAGCCACGTTGAAATCGCCGCAGACCACCGCATCGCGCCCGCCCGCCATCAACTCTTCCAAACGGCTGGTCATGACATCCAAGAAGGTCAACTTGTGTTCCTGGCGGACCGTGCCAACCTCACCGGCGTGGACATAAGCGCTGACCACGGTCAGTTCGGAGCCATCCGGCAAGGCCAAATCCGCCTCAATCCAGCGGCCGGTGTGGGTGTCTTCAACCAAACCATCCAACCCTTCACGCGAAGCCGTGATGGGCAGCAGCGAAGCCACTGCTACGCCGCTGCGCCCCTTGAATCGGGATACCGATTGGCAACTTTCCCGGCCGGGCCAGAACGGTTCGGCTACCTCGGCCGGGGCCCTTACTTCTTGCAGGCAGAGCACATCTGGTGAGGCCGCCTTCAGCCAACCGTCCATGCCTTTGCGCATGGCGGAACGGATACCGCCCACATTCAGGGAGGTGATTTCCAACGTCACCGGCAGCCGGCCTTAGGCCGCAGACTTCAGAGCGTCTTGGAGTTTGGTTCTGGCACCTGTCCGCAGAATCGAATTGGAGTAGATGCGGCCGCCCAGATAGATTGACCCCAATGTGGTGACGGTCAAAATGAGTAGCGCTACAACCGCTTCCCACCAGACGGCATCCCCGATCACCAATCGCAGCGGCATAGCTATCGGTGAAGAGAACGGAATGTAGGAAAGCCACCGCATCACCGTCAGGTTGTCCTGGAAGAAGATGACCAGGAAATACGGGATCATCACCAACATGATGGTTGGGGTCAGCACCGAACCGACCTCTTCGATCCGCGAAACCATGGCGGCGCTGCCGGCCATCAGCGAAGAGAACATCACAAAGGCCACCAGGAAGAACACCGCGAACCAAGCCAGGGCCGGGCCAAACATGGAGAGCAGGCTCGTCTCTCCACCCAAGGCGGCGCCGATCTGCTCTTGGTAGTTCTTCAGGGTTTCTCCCAGGCCACCAAACAACGCTCCGGCCACACCTGCCGCCAGCAACGCCACCACTGTGGCGAAAGCCAACACCGCGTTGCCAAGGATCTTGCCGGCCAACAGCACCCGAGCCGGCACCGCCGCCAACAGGATCTCAATCACCCGGGTTTGCTTTTCTACAACGGTGTTGGTCGCGGCGGTCTGCCCAAACATGATCACAATCATGAAGAACACCACCGCGAACACCATTGAGGCGATAGCCTTGACAATCATCCCCACATTGGGGGGCTCCAGCAGCTCAACGGCGGGGCTGACGGTCAGGGCGGCCAACAGGTCGTCAGGGGGCTCCGTCTTGGCTACGATCAGCCAACCCAAGGGCTCGGCCGTTGGGTCTTCGATCAACGCTGCGGCTACGGAACCGTCGGAGACGGCGGCGCGGGCCACGGCGGGATCGGGCACGGTGGAAACGTCAAAGCCATCCAAGAGGACTGGTCCCAAGTCGCTAACCGAACCAGCCACCGCGATCTTGGTTTTCTCCTCAGCTGAATCCTCTTTTCCAGCAAACATCCCCGGCAACATGGCACCCAAGAAGGCCAACAGCACCATGATGGCGCTGCCAATCTGGAATGCGCGGCTACTAACTTGGGTCATCACCTCACGCTTGGTGACCAGCCAAACCTTGTTCACGCTACGACCTCCTTGAAGACTTCGCTGAGCGGCGGGATTAGACGGCCGAAGCCCTCCACCGGTCCCCGTTCCAGACAGGCGGCCAACACCTTTTGGGCAACTTCTGCCGAGGCGTCAAAGGCCACGTCCACAGCCGCTGCCGGTTCCAGTTCGGCTAAGTCCGGCGCCGCCGTGGTCACGTTGGTCACCCCCGGCACCGTTTCTACCCAGGTGGCCGATGCCGCGTCGGAACCTGGCAGCACCAGGTGGTACCGCGAACCGGCGTAACGCTCCCTCAGGGCGGAAGTAGCCCCTTCAGCTTTGATTTGACCAGCGGCGATGATGATCAGGTCATCGGTGATGCGTTCAACCACATCAAGTTGGTGTGAGGAGAACAAGATGGGCGCGCCTTTGGCGGCGAATTCTCTCAGCACACCCATGACGGTTTCAACGGCCAGTGGGTCCAAGCCGGAGAACGGCTCATCCAGGATCAGCACCGACGGGTCATGGACCAAGGCGGCGGCGATTTGAGCCCGCTGTTGGTTCCCCAAGGAGAGTTTCTCAACTTTGTCGTTAGCCCGGGCCGTCAACCCCAGCTGACTTAGCAGCCGGTCGGTGTTGGCCCCGGCCTTGGCGGCGCTCAGCCCGTGGAGCTGCGCGAAATAGACCAGCTGCTCACGAACCCCCATCTTGGGGTAGAGACCCCGTTCCTCCGGCATGTAACCGAAATCGGCCTGAGCTGCGCGGCTGACGGGCTGCCCGTCAAACAGGACCTCGCCAGAGTCCATTGACAGCACACCCATCAGGATGCGCATAGCTGTGGTCTTGCCGGCGCCGTTGGCCCCCACAAACCCGGTCAGGCGGCCGCCTGGAACCTGGAAACTGACCTGGTCAAGCGCTTTGAGCGCGCCAAAAGACCGCGTGACATCGCGGATTTCAAGCATTGGTAGCCCATCTCTAAGTGAATCTGCTGTTCCATTCAACCATTGGTTGGCCGCTGGAACCCGGACCAGTCAACCAACTTCCAAGCGGCGTCCCTGAATCGGTCAGATCAAACGTTCGGCGGCTTCCACCACGTTGGTCAACAGCATGGCTCTGGTCATGGGCCCAACCCCGCCAGGGTTGGGCGAGATCCAACCGGCAACTTCTGCCACGGCCGGGTCCACATCCCCAGCGATCTTGGTCTTGCCGGTGGCCGGGTCTGGCACCCGCGAAACGCCCACGTCTATCACCACTGCGCCCGGTTTGACATCCTCGGCGCGGACCAGGCCAGGCACGCCGGCCGCGGCCACAATCACATCAGCCTGTCGCAGCAGTCCTTCCAGGCCGCGAGTGCCGGTGTGGGTCAGGGTGACGGTGGCGTTGATCTCCCGCCGGGTGAACAGCAGACCAATTGACCGGCCCACGGTGATGCCGCGTCCCAGCACCACCACATGGGCGCCGCGCAAATCCAAACCGTTGCGCAGAATCAGATCAACAATGCCGCGCGGGGTGCATGGCAGTGGTGTGGTCAGCGGCGCGTTGACGTTCAACACCAACGCCCCCAGGTTGGCGGGATGGAGTCCGTCTGCGTCCTTGGCCGGGTCGATGGCTTTGATGGCGGCGTCTGCGTCCAAGTGGCGCGGCAGCGGCAGCTGCACAATGTAACCGGTGCAGGCCGGGTCAGCGTTCAGGCCGCCCAGTTCCGCCATGACGGCCGCTTGAGTGGCGTCTTCTGGCAGGTCAACCCGAATTGAGGCGATGCCCACTTCGGCACAGTCGCGGTGTTTTCCGGCCACGTAAATCTCTGAACCGGGATCATTGCCAACTAACACGGTGCCCAAGCCGGGCCTGAGTCCTTTGGCGGCCAAGGCCGCCACCCGGGCCGCCAGGTCTTGTTTGATGGCGGCGGCAGCTGCCCGGCCGTCCAGGATTTGAGCGGTCATTGCACCAGGCCTTCATAGAGCGGGAAATCATCTGTCAGGCGGGCTGTGCGGCGGCGCAGGGCTTCGACATCGGCCGCCTTGCCGTCGCGCAACGTGATCGCAATGATGTCCGCCACTTCGGTGAACTCCCCGGCGCCGAATCCGCGGGTGGCCAAAGCCGGTGTGCCGATTCGCAAACCGGAGGTCACCATGGGCGGCCGCGGGTCGAACGGGATGGCGTTGCGGTTGACGGTGATTCCGACCTCATGGAGCAGGTCTTCGGCTTCGCGGCCGGTCAGCGGCGAGTTCCGCAAGTCAACCAACACCAGGTGCACGTCGGTGCCGCCGGTCAGGACCGATACACCGGCGCCGGCCACATCAGAGGCGGTCAGCCGTTCGGCCAGAATCTTGGCGCCTTCCAGGGTGCGGGCTTGGCGGTTTTGGAAATCTTCAGTCATGGCGATCTTGAAGGCCACCGCTTTGGCGGCTATGACGTGCATCAGCGGGCCGCCCTGCTGGCCGGGGAAGACTGCCGAATTCAGCTTTTTGCCCCATTCGGCTTCAGAGCGGGACAAGATCAGCCCGGACCGGGGGCCGCCCAGGGTCTTGTGGACTGTCGAGGTGGTGACGTCCGCATATGGCACTGGGTTGGTGTGGAAACCGGCTGCGACCAGGCCAGCAAAGTGGGCCATGTCCACCCAGAGGGCGGCGCCTACTTCATCGGCTATGGCGCGGAAGGCGGCGAAGTCCAGTTGCCGGGGGTAGGCGGACCAGCCGGCCACTATGACCTTCGGCCGGTATTTCAGGGCCGCTTGCCTGACGGTTTCGGGTTCAACCAGGTAGGTTTCGGGGTCCACGCCGTAGGACACCACGTTGTACAACTTGCCGGAGAAGTTCAGCCGCATGCCGTGGGTCAGGTGGCCGCCGTGGGCCAGTTCCATGCCCAGGAATGTCTCGCCTGGTTCCATCATGGCGGCCAGGGCGGAGGCGTTGGCTTGGGCTCCAGAGTGCGGCTGGACGTTCGCATAGTCCGCGCCGAACAGTTCTTTGGCCCGTTCTATGGCCAGGTTCTCAGCTATGTCCACCACTTCGCAGCCGCCGTAGTAGCGCTTGCCTGGGTAGCCTTCGGCGTATTTGTTGGTCAGTACCGAGCCTTGGGCTTCCAGCACGCCGCGTGGCACAAAGTTCTCTGAGGCGATCATTTCCAGGGTGCGGCGTTGCCGTTCCAGTTCGCCTTCCAACACGGCCGCTATCTGCGGGTCTACAACGGCCAAGGGGATCGACGTGTAATCAGGGCGGTCTGCGGGCATGGCTGCTCCTCGAGTTGGCGGCGTAAAGCTCTGTCATCCTACCGGCCCGGTTTGGCGCCCCGCCGCAGCACACCCCGCGTGCCCGCGCCGCTCGCCGCAGCAGTCACCAGGCCCGCGTCATGGTGCCCGATGCCGCCGCCTCGGCCACCCAACACAGCCCCACTTGGCAGGAGGACCGGCAGCCGTAGCGGTAAGAGCAGCGATGACCCGCCGCACCAGTCGCCAAGCCCGCGTCATGGTGCGCGATGCCGCCACCTCGGCACCCGACATAGCCCCACTTGGCAGCAGGACCGGCGGCCGCAGCGGTCAACGCCGTGAGGGCCTCCCGCAACAAACCCGGCGGGATTCCGACCGCGCAGCGGTTACCAGGCGTAGCCCCAAGGGGCGGTGGCCCGCTTGGAGCGCGGGTCGGCTCCGTTGCCCCGATCGACTGGGCTGGGGAACAACTCGTCCAG
>JAIRTF010000287.1 GCA_031255075.1 Bifidobacteriaceae bacterium
CAGGAGCTGTATTCGCAGAATCCATCCCTGCCGCTGGCGCCGGCTTCCACCTTGAAGCTGCTGACCAGTGCGGGCGTGTTGGGCGCTCTTGACCCGACCGAGCAGCTGGTGACCAAGGCGGTGTTCGCGGCCGGGGACCCTGGCATTGGCACGGTCACCTTGGTGGCTGGCGGTGACGTGACCCTGGCTCCAGATGTGGGCAACCCGGCGGCCGTGATGGGCCATGCCGGTATGGGGGATTTGGCCCGGGCAGCGGCCATCCAATTGCGCCGCGATGGCATCCGGCAAGTGTTTGTGGCGCTGGATGACACACTTTTCCGCGGGGCGCCCAGCTTCCCGGATTGGGAGTGGAACGCTGGTACCACCTGGGGATCGCCGGTGGCGCCGGTGGCCATCTTGGGCGGCCGGGCCGGTCCGGGCTTCGACGCTTCGACCTTCTTCGCTGATCCAGCGTTGGCGGCCGCTCAACAGTTCGCCACCCTGTTGCAGGCCGCCATGGCGGATCAATCCTTGGACTTGCCGGTCGGTGTGGTGGCGAAAGACGTCACCCGGGCTGGAGCGGTGCCAGATGCCAAGGTGCTGGCTGAGGTCCGGTCCGCCCCCGTTTGGCAGTTGATGGAATATCAGATTGCCTATTCACACAACGGTCTGGCGGATGCGTTGGGCCGGGTAGCAGCCGTGGCGGCCGGCTGGCCGGGCAGCTTTGAAGGCTGCGCCAACGGCGCTCGCCAGGCGCTGGAAGCACTGGACCTGGATCTGTCCGGGCTGGTCATGGATGACTGTTCCGGTCTAAGCCACGGCTCCCGGGTCACCTCAGCACTGCTGACAGCGGTGCTGTTGGCTGAAGGCGGCCCGCTGGTCAGGGGATTGGCCGTGGGCGGTCTGAACGGAACGCTGGGCCACCGTTTTACCGAGGCGCCGGCCTTGGGCAATGTCCGGGCCAAGACCGGCACTTTGACTGGTGTCACATCTTTGGCCGGCACTGTGCAGACTGCTGGTGGCCGGCTCTTGGTGTTTGCCGTGGTGGCCAATCCAGGCACCGAAATTTGGACTGATTCAGCCCGGGTTGAACTGGACCACTTCGTGGCCGGCTTAGCCGCCATCGCTTAACGGCGGCTGGGCGCCGTGATGCTCTAATGTGGACCAGGTGAGCCAAGGGCTGAGCTTTGCCTTGTCCGTCCGCGCGGGCACCATGGCACTGCGTCCCGGGCCGGAAATCACCCCAGCTGAGGGCATTCGCCTGGTGGCTGATCTACGCAACCAAGCTGGCAAAGCGCTGGGCTATGTCGCAGAGATCACCGGCCTGGAAGCAGCCGCCAAGAGGGCTGCCACCACCGACGTAGCGATCACCGACCGGCGCGGATTTGTCCGCGGGTTGAACCGCATGGCTCAGAAGCTGACTGAAAAGGTCTGGGCTGAAGAAGACTGGAGTTGGCCGGCTACTCAGATGATGTCCGTCCAACTGGGAACAGTCACCCGGTTGTTGGCTTTCCGGGTGCTGGGTTTCTATGACCCGTTCTATGAGGCGCCATGGGGTAACGGCCGGCTGTTGCTGGTGGCGCCCAACATTTTGCGCCAAGAACGGGACCTGAACGCTGATCCACGGGATTTCCACCTCTGGATCGCTTTGCATGAGATGGCCCACGCCGTCCAATTCGCAGCCGCGCCCTGGTTGGCGCCGTGGCTGAAGGAACGCCTGACCCAACTGTTGTTGGCAGATGAAGAGCCAGGACGGGTGGCTCGGTTGGTGGCGGCCGGCCGCCGTTTACCGGAAGTGTTTTCTGATGACCCCCAGGCTGATGTGTCCGCCACAGGGTTGCTGTCACCGGCGCAGGTGCGCATCCTGGGAGAGATCACGGCCACCATGTCTTTCTTGGAGGGCCATGCCGATGTGATCATGGACGCGGTTGGCCCACGCATTGTCAAGAGCGTGGAGGAACTGCGTCCCCGCTTCGATGCTCGCAAAGTGGCCAGCGGCCGTTTTGAACGCGGTTTGCGGCGTTTGGCGGGTATTGAAGCGAAGACCGCCCAATACATCCAGGGCGCCGGCTTTGTCCGTAAGGTGCTGGCGGAGGTAGGCCATGAGGGCTTGAACCAGTTCTTCAGTTCCCCAGGGGCGTTGCCCACCGCCGCCGAAATGGACCAGCCTTCTGACTGGATCAGGCGCGTCGCCTGACATCCATGGCCCAGTTGGATCCTTCCGTCGCGGCGGCGCGGCTGGCCGTCCGTCAACTATTCGACGCCATCTTGGCCGATGCCGCGCCCGCCGTCCCCGCTCCGGCGCCACCTGGTGAGGTGGCCGGGGCGCACAGCAAGGCCGCAGCTTCCGGTCAGGCCCCGGCGCCCGATGGGCCGGCGGCTGGACCCGGTTTGGATGCACAGCCAGTTGGACCGACCCCTGAGGTCACTTCGGAGCAGTCCGTTGCAGCCGAAGTGATCCCCGGCGCCTGGGTGCCAGGCGAACCGCCGTTGGTGCTGGTGGCTTGTTCGGGCGGACCTGATTCGCTGGCTCTGGCGGCGGTGGCGGCCTTCGAGGGACCACGCGCCGGCCAAGCCCGCAAGAAAACCCACACCGGCGTTGGAAGCGACGGCCCAAGCGAGCCCCCGGAGGACGTGCCCGGCCCGGCGGCACGGGCGGACGTTGAAGACGAACCGCGGCAGGCAACCGGACTGCGGGTTGGTGCGGTGGTGGTGGACCACGGCCTGCTGGAAGGATCAGACGAACAGACGGTCAGGGCCGCCGTCCAATGCGGTGGGCTGGGCTTGGACCCGGTCGCAATGGTGCAGGTAGATGTCGATCAGGCCAGCCCGGATGGGTTGGAAGCGGCCGCCCGAGCCGCCCGCTACTCGGCCATGGAACAGGTCGCCCAGCAGTTGGGCGCGGTGGCGGTGCTGTTAGGCCACACGCTTGATGACCAAGCCGAGACCGTGCTGATGGCCCTGACTCGGGGCTCCGGCGCCCGGGCGCTGGCCGGTATGGCTCCCGCCCGCGGCCTGTTCCGGCGGCCCTTCCTGGGAATCACCAGAGCCCAGACCGAGGCGATCTGCGCGGCTGAGGGCCTGGAACCGCACCACGACCCAACCAATCAGCCGGGCGGACCGTACTATTCGCTGCGCTCGGAGGTGCGGGCCAAGGTGATGCCACGGTTTGAACAGGTGCTGGGTACCGGCGCCAAAGTGGCCCTGGCCCGAACCGCTGATCGGATCCGCCAGGATCAGGACTACTTGGACACCCAAGCGCTGGCCCTGTTTGCCCAAGCGCGGGGCGGGAGCGGCATCGGCCACCTGAGCCCTGCTGAGCAACCGCTGGAAGGCAGCCCGGAGGCCACCGCCACACCAGACCTGACGCCACCGCAGCACCTAACGGGTGCGGCTGACGGCCCCAACGGCCGGGTCGCACCAATCGACTTGGACATCAGCCTGTTGGCCCGGGCCCACCCGGCTTTACGGTCCCGTGCCTTGCATCTGGCGGTGGTAGCGGCCGGTGCCACTGCGGGAGCCGTCAGCCACAAACAGATAGCCGCCCTGGAAGCATTGATCAGCCGTTGGCACGGACAAGGAGCGGTGAGTCTGCCCGGTGGGATCAACGTTAGGCGCAAGTGTGGCAAGCTGGAGTTTCGCGCCGGGCCCCAATTCGGCACCCAGCCGGCAAATCGCCAACCCACCCAGGAGGCCAGCCTTGACTGATCAACCAGGTCACTCGCATATCGAAACCCCCGCAAGCCGGTGCCTGGGAACCGGCGGACGGCCTTTGGCAAGGAGTTGATGAACTGTGGACGCGGCTGATGTCGGCGCTGATTTTGGACGGGTACTCAAGACCCAAGCCGAATTGGATCAGCGGTTGGAGGAACTGGCCCAGCAGATAGATCAAGACTATGCGGGCCGCGAACTGCTGCTGGTCGGAGTGCTTAAAGGTGCCGTGATGGTGATGGCAGACCTGTCGCGACGGTTGCATTCCAAGGTCACCATGGACTGGATGGCGGTTTCCTCCTACGGCTCTGGCACCAAGTCTTCCGGCGTGGTGCGGATCCTCAAGGACTTGGACACGGACATCCATGGGCGGGACGTGCTGATAGTTGAAGACGTGGTTGATTCAGGCCTGACGCTGTCCTGGCTGTTGGCCAATCTGCGGTCACGCGGGGCCCGGTCTGTGGAGGTGGCCGCCATGTTGCGCAAGCCGGCCGCGGCCAAAGTGGATGTGGATGTCCGGTACGTCGGATTCGACATCCCCAACGAATTCGTGGTGGGGTATGGGTTGGACTTTGCGGAGCACTACCGCAATCTGCCGTTTGTGGGGACTTTGGCGCCGCAGGCCTATGAGTGACCGCGGCACGGCCGTCAAGGCGGCCAGGAAGCTGCCGACCGGGGGATCCGGCCGGCTTGGATGAGGATTAGGGGATAGTAGACGCGTGGCAACAACACAGCCCAAACGCAGGGTGTTCAGAGCTCCACTGCTCTGGATAGTGCTGATACTGGTAGCAGTCTGGCTGCTGGTGTCTTCCTTGTTCAAGGGCGGTCCACAAGAGATTGACACATCAGCCGGCCTGGAGTTGTTGGCTAACGGCAAGGTCAAGGCTGTCAAGGTGGTCGATGGCGAACAGCGCGTCGACCTGTCCCTGACTGATGACTACAAGGACAAGGGCAAGTCGGTCCGCTTCTTCTATGTGGAGCCGCAGGGCCCCGAGGTGGTTGAGGCGATCCGCGACGCCAACCCCAAGGAGGGTTACAACTCGGAGGTGCCAACCCAGTCCTGGTGGAGTGGGCTGTTGATGACCCTCATCCCGATGGCCCTGATCTTGGGTGTGTTCTGGTGGCTGATGTCCCAGATGCAAGGCGGTGGCCGGGGTGGCCCGCTGTCCTTCGGCAAATCGAAGGCCAAACTGGTTTCGAAAGAAACCCCCAAGGTGACGTTCGCGGACGTGGCGGGTGTCAGCGAAGCCGTTGAAGAGCTGGAAGAAATCAAAGAGTTCCTGGCCGAGCCGGCCAAGTTCCAAGCGGTGGGCGCCAAAATCCCCAGAGGTGTGCTGCTGTACGGGCCGCCCGGCACCGGTAAGACGTTGCTGGCCAGGGCTGTGGCCGGTGAAGCCAACGTGCCGTTCTATTCGATCTCCGGTTCAGACTTCGTCGAGATGTTTGTTGGTGTGGGTGCCTCCCGGGTGCGGGACCTGTTTGAACAGGCCAAGGCCAATGCCCCGGCCATTGTGTTTGTCGATGAGATTGACGCCGTTGGCCGCCACCGCGGCGCCGGCTTGGGCGGCGGCCATGATGAGCGTGAACAGACCCTCAACCAGTTGCTGGTGGAGATGGACGGTTTTGACGCCCGGACCAACGTGATTCTGATCGCCGCGACCAACCGGCCGGACATTTTGGACCCGGCGCTGATGCGGCCCGGTCGGTTTGACCGCCAGATTTCGGTGGGAGCCCCGGACCAGCCTGGGCGGGTAGCCATCTTGGAAGTTCACGCCAAAGGCAAGCCCATGGCGCCGGATGTCGATTTGGCTTTGGTGGCCAAACGGACCCCGGGTTTCACCGGTGCGGATTTGGCCAATGTGCTCAATGAGGCGGCCCTGTTGACGGCCCGTGAGGGCGCCGAACAGATCACCGACCGCGCCCTTGATGAGGCGATTGACCGGGTGGTGGCCGGCCCGCAGCGGGTTTCGATGATCATGACTGAAGATGAAAAGCGCAACACGGCCTATCACGAAGGCGGCCACGCGGTGGTGGCGACGGCCCTGCGCAATACCGATCCGGTGACCAAGGTGACCATTTTGCCGCGCGGCAGAGCCCTGGGATACACCATGGTGATGCCCACGCGCGACAAGCATTCGGTGACCCGCAACGAGTTGTTGGACCAGTTGGCCTACGCCATGGGCGGCCGGGTGGCCGAAGAACTGGTCTTCCACGATCCGACCAGCGGCGCCTCCAATGACATTGAGAAGGCCACCGCCACGGCCCGCAAAATGGTCATGGAATATGGCATGAGCGCGCAGTTGGGTTCGGTGCGGTACGGCCAAAGCGATGGCGAAGTCTTCTTGGGTCGGGACTACGGCCACCAACGGGACTACTCCGAGTCAGTTTCAGCCCAGATCGATTCTGAGGTCCGCGCACTGATCGAAAACGCTCACACCGAAGCCTGGGAAATCCTGGTGGAGAACCGGCAGGTACTGGACCGGTTGGTGTTGGCGTTGTTGGAACGCGAAACGTTGAGCGAATCAGAACTGGCTGAGGTCCTCAAGGACATCATCAAACGCCCCGAACGGCCAGTTTGGTTGAGTTCCTCAGACCGCCCGGTTTCCCAGCAAGGACCAGTCGCCGCGCCGCCCGGCCCAACGGCCGATGCCGCGCAGCCACCCCCCGTAGACCTGCTCGGTGATGGCCAGGCCGCGGAAGGTGCGGACGGTTCCAAGCGGGACGGCGGTTGGCCGGATGACGCACCCAGCATGGAGATCGGTCCGGAACGAATATGAGCAGTGGGCTACCGGGCGGATTTGACCGCGACCGGGTTGAGCGGGCGGTGCGGGAGTTCCTCAGCGGAATTGGTGAGGACCCGGACCGTGAAGGTCTGCGGGACACACCCAGCCGGGTGGCCAAAGCGGCCCAGGAAATCTTCTCCGGCCTGCACGCCGACCCGCGCTCTGTTCTGGCCGCCAGGTTCGATTTGGGGCATCAAGAGTTGGTGCTGGTCAAAGACGTCGCCGTCTACTCGATGTGTGAACACCACCTGTTGCCGTTCCACGGTGTGGCCCATCTGGGCTATATCCCAGCGGCTGATGGCCGCATCACCGGCCTGTCGAAGTTGGCTCGGCTGGTTGACGGCTACGCCCGGCGTCCCCAGGTTCAAGAACGGTTGACCAGCGAGATTGCCGACGCCTTGATGGATGAGTTGGACGCCCGCGGCGCCATAGTGGTGGTAGAAGCGGAACATCTGTGCATGACTATGCGGGGCGTCAAAGCCGCTGGTTCGAAGACCGTCACCTCCGCCGTCCGCGGCGCTCTGAGATCAGCGCCAACCCGCGCTGAAGCGATGGCGCTGATCGAACACTGAGGTTCAGGATGTCCGCCCAAACCTGTCCGATCCGTCCCACACCACTGCCTGTTTCGTTAGCCGAATTGAACCGCACCGCGGTCATGGGGATCTGCAACGTCACCCCGGATTCGTTCTCTGACGGTGGCCGTTACCTGGAACCGGACCAGGCCCTGGCTCACTGCCGGCGGATGCTGGCTGAAGGCGCGGACCTGATTGACGTGGGCGGCGAAACCACCAAACCGGGCGCCGGCCGGGTCAGCCAAGCCGAAGAACTGGCCAGAGTGTTGCCGCTGATTCGGCAACTAGCCGCTGAAGGCGTCCCAGTTTCGGTTGACACCACCCGGGCGGCCGTGGCCCAGGCGGCTCTAGAAGCCGGCGCCAGCCTGATCAACGATGTATCCGGTGGCCTGGCCGATCCAGGCATGCTGCCGCTGGCCGCCCAAACCGGCGCCGCCATAGTCCTGATGCATTGGCGGGGTGCCTCCGCCACCATGGACCAACTGGACAACTACCACGATCCGGCCGCCGAAGTGGCGGCCGAACTGGAGGCCCGGGCCCAGGCCGCCCTGGCGGCCGGAATCAACCGACACCAGATTGCGTTGGATCCAGGACTGGGGTTCGCCAAAGTCGAGGATTCGAACTGGCAGGTCTTGGCCGGCCTGGACCGGATCCAAGCTTTGGGATTCCCAGTCCTTGTGGGTGCCTCACGCAAGCGATTCTTGGACAGTGCTAATACTTCGCCCGCGGACCTAACCGGCCGCGATCCGGCAACGGCCGCGATCAGCGCTTTGACTGCCAGCCAGGGAGTCTGGTGTGTCCGCGTGCACGCCGTGGCCGCCAGTGCGGCAGCTGTCCAAGTGGCCGCCAAGCTACGGGACGCCGCAAGTGGTAACCAGGGGGAACTATGGAACGCGGGGAGCGGCATCGGCAACCAGGGCCAGCCGCCGAGCGGCGCCGGGACACACCGAGACAGCCCAGAACCTAGCACTCGCGGGCCGGAAGAGGGGATGATGGGCTAGTGGACTGGCCAATGGTACGCGCTGGAGGGACGTTGGACGCGATTTCGTTGCGCGGGATCAAGGGTCGCGGCTTCCATGGGTTGTTGCCCGCCGAGGAACGCGACGGCCAAACTTTCAGCGCCGATGTGACGCTCTATTTGGATTTGCGTGATGCCGCGCGTGACGACTCTTTGGACCGCACCCAGGACTATTCGGTGGTGGCCCGCAAAGTCAAAGACATCCTTGAAGGTGAGCGGTGCGCGCTGCTGGAAACGTTGGCGGAGCGGATCGCCCAAGCTGCCCTTGATCACGGCGCCGTGCAGGCCGTGGACGTGATTGTCCACAAACCAGAAGCGCCTCTGGAGGTTCCCTTCGATGACGTTTCGGTGGCTATCCGCCGCGACCGGGTGGGCCCCGGTGCGACCTTTGTGGCGCCTGATTCGGCCATCTTGGAGCAGGTCCGCCAATCGGAACGGCTGGTCGGTTTGGCCACGCCGTTACCCCCAGGTGAACTGATCGAGTTCTCCGGCGCCGGTGATGGCCTGGAATCCCTGATCGATTTTGCCCGGCGGGCCAGAGCGGCGGCAGATCACCCAGATCAGGACGCGGACAATGACGCGGCTGAGGATTCCGAAGAGGCGTCAGATGAAGCCGTCCGGGGCTCGGCCCAGGTGGACATCAAAGACCTAGCCGAGGTCTCCGGCAAAGAAGACCGCCCGTTTGCGGCCATTTCCCGGCCCAAGAAGAAGGCCGCCAAGCCCCGCGGTGGCCACCAAGACGAAGCCGAAGGCCCCGAATCCAAGGCCGAGCCGGCGCCCAAGAGCCGGCGCGCCGGCGCTGATGAAACCGCCGCCCCAGTTGATCAAATCCCTGACGCCCCAGTTGACGCGATAGTAGCCCTGGGGGCCAATCTAGGCGACGCCTTGGCAACCCTGCGTGCGGCCCTGGAAGATCTAAGAGCAGAACCAGGCATAGAGGTGGCGGCCGTTTCGCCGATGGCGCGGACGGCGCCGGTTGGCCGGACCGATCAGCCGGACTTCTTCAATGCTGTGGTCCACCTGCGCACCACGCTGTCCCCGCGGACGTTGTTGCACACCCTCCAAGGCATTGAGGAGAAGCATGGCCGGCGCCGCACCGGCGGCCGCTGGGCGCCGCGCACCTTGGACCTTGACCTGATTGCCTATGAGACGCTGCTGGCGGATGAGGACGACCTGATCCTGCCGCATCCACTGGCTCACGAGCGGTCCTTTGTGCTGGTGCCTTGGTCCATGATGACGCCGGGCGCGTTCCTGCCCGGTCTGGGTGGCGGCCCGGTAGCAGAATTGGCTGAGCGGGCTCCGGACCGCGGCTGTATCCGCTGGTTGGCGCCAGATTGGCACAACCCGCCGCCGCGGCGCCGGGCACCGGTACCAGGGCAGGCCGGATCATCCGGGGCCGCCCCGGCTTCCGGTAGTGGTGCCATCGCCAGCCGGCTGCCGTCGGGGCGTTTGCCGATTGTTGACGGGGTAGGCGTCCGGTCCGGTGCGCTGCCGGTGGCGTCAGCCGGATCCGGCGGGCTGCCGCTGATCCGAGATGTCAGCTTGGCGGCGGCCGCCCCAGATGTGCCCGTGCCGCTGCCGCCGGTTTCCGAACTGCCGGTTTTCCAGCCCGGTGTGACCTTGGCCGGAGCGCTTGAGCCGGTCGCCATCGACGCCGTTGGCGGCCTGGACGTTATCCCGCCGCTGTTGGGCGGTGAGGCCGGTGGACTGGACCAAACCAACCTGGGTATGGCTGAAGAGGCCGATGCCGCGTTGCCACCACCGTTGCCCGCCCCCCTGCCGGTGCCGGCCCGCGGGGCGCGGGGCGCTACGGGAGGCGCGGCGGCGGCATCGGCCGATATACCGGTGGCGGCTGGAACCGCGCCACCGGCGGCCGCCTTGGACCAGACTCCTGATCAGGTGTTGGTCGGCGTGGAGGGAGCCGGCCAAGCGCCCGAAGCCCAACTGCCGGCCGAAGTGCCAGCCGGCGTGGAACCGGCCGAGGTGCCGGCGACCAGTTCTGGGCTACGCCAACCAGGTGTGCCGGACTTCTTTGCCCAGGCCCGCAAGGCCAACCGGGCCCGCAAGATGGTGGTTGTCGAATCCGGTTCATTTGCCGGCCAAGCCCCGGAAGGGGACTTCGATTTTGGTGTGGCCGAGCCGGTGTTTGAACCCAACTTGCAGCCGCCCCAGCCGGCGCAAGCCATGCCGATTCGCGAACCGTTCCAATCGCTGCCGCAAGGTTTCCCGATGAACCCCTTTGGCGACCCGGTGCTGGGAGATCTCGACATGGCCGGCCAAGGCGCCGCGACCGAGATGGTCACAGCCGTGGGTGCGGTGGAACCGGCCGATCCGCTTCAGGGCGAGCCCAGCCAAGGCGGCCTGGTCGCGGGTAACCCAAGCCTGGCATGAACCTGACCCGGCTACGCACCATAGCCGCGGTGGCGGCAGCCAGCGTTGTAGTCAGCTGGGTGCTGGTAGACCTGGGCAAACAGTTCGTGTTCAAGTACCTGGCCGTGCCGTGGAGCGTGACCGGGGTGATAGTGATTGTCTCCGGTGTCATCTTGGTGGTGGCCTGGCCCATCCGCCAATACACCCGCGGCAAACGGCGCCAGGTGGACCCGTTGCGGGCGGCCAGCATTCTGGCCCTGGCCAAGGCCTGCACCCTGGCCGGCGCGGCCCTGACCGGCCTCTACCTGGCCATCGCCCTGGAAGCCACCGGCGCGCTGCATTCACCGCTGGCCTGGTCGCGTCTTTGGCAAGCGGTGGCGGCCACGGTAGCCGCAGTCATCTTGACGGTGGCCGGCCGGGTGGCCGAATGGTTCTGCCGGCTACCGCCGGAGGAACCGAAAGCCGACCAACCCAAACCGGATGAGGCCACCGGGTCGGCTCCGGCCTGAGCTTGGTTCCGGTCCGGGGCGCCCTGGAGGGCGGCCGCCGGCACCGCAAATGGTGAAATTGGCGATTGCCGGTCTGATTGAATACCCGGTATGGATTTGGACGCGCTGCCATTTGGGGTGATCGGATTTGGACGAGTCGGCGCGGCCATTGCCGGTGCTTTGCACGGCTTGGGGCATCCCAACGCTGGGGTGACCGCCAGATCAGATGCCGGCCGTGAACATGCCGACGCGGTCTTGCCGGGTGTGGCCATCCGCAGTCCGGAAGAAGTGGCGGACCGGGCCGGCTTGGTTTTCCTGACCGTGCCGGATTCCCAAATCCTGCCGCTGGCCCAGCAACTGGCCGGCCACTGGCGGGCGGGCCAGATTTTGGTTCACACCTCCGGCGCCCAGGGCTTGGCCGCTTTGGAGCCGGCCGCTGCCGCCGGTGCCCTGACCTTGGCCATCCACCCGGCCATGACCTTCACTGGCACTTCGCTGGATGTTGGCCGGATGCGTGGCGCCCACTTCGGTGTGGAAGCTCCACCTGGGCTGGCGCCGTTGGCTGATGCGCTGGTCATGAGCTTGGGCGGGACGCCCTTCCGGTTGCCATCTGAGGTCCGGCCGATCTATCACGCGGCTCTCAGCCACGCCGCCAACCACCTGGTCACCCTGATAGCCCAAGCCCTAGACGTGTTGGCCTGGGCGGGCGTGGACCAACCTGGCGAAGTGTTGACGCCGCTGGTGACGGAGGCGCTTGGCGGCGCCCTAGCCAACGGCATGGGCGCTCTGACCGGCCCGGCGGCCAGGGGCGATGCCGCGACCTTGGGTCTCCACCGAACGGCTTGGGCTGAGTACGCCGCCGCTCACGGCGCGCTGGTCGATCCGGGTGTCGTTTTGGACCAGGCGGCCGCCGTGGCCTTGGATGCTGTCAACAGCTACCGGGCCTTGGCCCGGGCTACCATCCGCCAGGCTGCTGCCAGGGGAATGATCACCGCCGAACAGGCGGCCAGCGGCGAAGCCCAGGTTGGTGGTGAGTGAGACATGAGCGGAATTGGTGGCGAACGGCCGGCGGTGGTGAGCGATCAGGCGGCTTTGGCCGGAGCTCTGGCGCCCGGGGATCACACTGTGGTGATGACCATGGGAGCGCTTCATCAAGGCCACTTGGACCTGGTTGAGGCCGGCCGCCGGCTGGGCGGCCAGTTGGTGGTGACCATCTTTGTCAACCCGCTCCAGTTCGGTGCCGGGGAAGACTACGAGGTGTACCCCAGAACCTTGGCAGCGGATTTGGACGCCTTGACCGGCCGCGGCGTGGACCTGGTCTACGCGCCCAGCGCCGGTGACATGTATCCGGCGGGCGAACCGTTGGTCCGCCTGCAGGCCGGGCCGATTGGCCACCGTTTTGAAGGAGCAGCCCGGCCGGGGCATTTCGACGGCATGTTGACAGTGGTGGCGAAACTGGCGCTGCGAACCCGGGCCAAGTGGGCGGTGTTCGGCCAGAAAGACGCCCAACAGTTGGCCTTGATCCGCCAGATGAACCAGGATCTGGATTTGGGATTGGAACTGGTAGCAGTGCCTACCCGGCGTGAGGCGGACGGCCTGGCGCTGTCCAGCCGTAACCGCTATTTGACCGCCGCTGAACGGACCGTTGCCCTGGAGTTGCCGCAGGCATTGATGGCTGGCAAGGCGGCCGCCGAAGCCGGTGCTACTGCCGGTGAGGTCCGCCGTCTGGCCAGACAACGGCTGGCCCAGACTTCCAGCTTGGAGCTTCCGGATTATCTGGAACTGGTGGACAGTGTCACATTTGAGCCGCTACCCGAAGACCACCGTGGGCCAGGGCTGCTGATTGGTGCCCTGCGGGTGGGGCAAACCCGGCTGATTGACAACCAAGCAGTGATCTTGGCTGGCTGAGCCGCCGGCCCAGGTAGCCTGTTGGACGTGAATTCTCCGAGTCCCGAGCCAAACACCGCCCAACCACAGCTTTCCGAACAGGCGCAGGTGCGGCGGGCAAAGCGCGCGGCGATGCTCCAACGGGGCGTTCCGGCATATCCGGTTGAGGTGCCCCTGACCACCACTATTGCCGAGGTCCGGGCCCAATTCGGTGATCTGGACGCCGGTGCCGAAACCGATCAGATGGTCGGCCTGGCCGGGCGGGTGGTGTTCATTCGCAACACCGGCAAACTGTGTTTCGCCACCCTCCAAAGTGGGGCCGGCGCCCGGCTTCAGGCCATGATCTCTTTGGCTGAGGTTGGCCAAGAATCACTGGACCTCTTCAAAGCCGAGGTTGACCTGGGGGATCACCTGTTTGTTCACGGCCGGGTGATCGCCTCCAAGCGCGGTGAACTGTCCGTCTTGGTTGACCGCTGGCAGATCGCCTCAAAGGCGCTCAGGCCACTGCCGGTTCTCCATTCAGACTTGGCGGATGAGACCCGCGTGCGTGACCGCCCGGCTGATCTGATTGTCCGCGAAGCCTCCCGCCAAACGGCTCTGACCAGGGCTTTAGTGGTCCGCTCACTCCGCACCACCCTAGATGACCTGGGGTTTGTGGAAGTCGAGACACCAATCTTGCAAACCCTCCACGGCGGCGCCGCGGCCCGGCCGTTCACCACCCACATGAACGCCTTCGACACAGAGCTGTACATGCGGATCGCGCCGGAGTTGTTCCTCAAACGAGCGGTGGTGGGCGGAATCGAGAAGGTCTTCGAGTTGGGGCGGATCTTCCGCAACGAAGGGGTTGATTCATCGCACGCGCCGGAGTTCACCTCTTTGGAGATTTACCAGGCTTACGGCGACTACAACACCATGGCTGAACTGACCGAGTTGATGGTCCGCAACGCCGCCTTGGCGGCGGCCGGCTCCACCACGGTGAAGCTGGCCAGCGGCGAGAGCTATGACTTCGGGGCGCCTTGGGCGCGGATTAACTTGTACGGTTCGCTCAGCCAGGCCCTTGGCCAAGAGGTGACACCCCAAACTTCGGCGGCGGACTTGACGCAGATCGCTGATCGGTTGAACGTGGCGGTACCGCAGCCCGCTTCCCACGGCAAGCTGGTCGAAACGCTGTTTGAGGAGTTGGTCTCCCAAGATCTCTACGAGCCCACCTTTGTGCTTGACTTCCCGGTTGAGACTTCCCCGCTGACCAGGGATCACAGGCAAGTTGAGGGGGTCGTTGAGAAATGGGACCTGTACGTCCGGGGCACCGAGTTGGCCACCGCCTATTCAGAGTTGGTGGACCCGGTGGTTCAGCGTGAACGTTTCGAAGCCCAGGCCAAGGCCGCCCGGGCCGGGGATCAAGAGGCCATGGCCCTAGATGAGGATTTCCTGGCTGCCATGGAGTACGGCATGCCACCCTCCGGCGGAATGGGCATGGGGGTTGACCGCCTGCTTATGGCGATCACCGGCTTGGGCATCCGGGATACCATTTTGTTCCCTTTGGTGAAACCGCAGATGTAGGGAGCCCCTATAAACGTTCTTTGCTCTGGCCTGGTTGTCATCCCATGAACCGATGACCAGCGCTTGGGACGCACGCGTTATGCTTTTCATGTCATCAAGGCAAGCGGCGCAGCTAAGCCGCGCCCAACCATTTCGAGAATAGGAGATTGTGATGGCACAACATGTTCAGGTGCTGTTGGTTGACGATCTTGACGGATCAACCGCTGAAGAGACCGTGACCTTTGGACTTGACGGGGTCACGTATGAAATTGATTTGTCGGGGGACCACGCAGAAGAGCTTCGGCAGGGACTAGCCAATTGGCTGGCGGTAGCACGCCGTCAAACCGCCAGGCAGACCAAGCCGCGGGTGCGCAAGCCCGTCGACAAGGAAACGGCCAAGATCCGCGCCTGGGCGCGGGAGCAGGGCTACGACGTATCAGATCGCGGTAGAGTACCCGCATCTATCCGCGAGGCGTATCACGCCGCCAAGTAAGTGAGGCGCGTCCTTCATGACCTATCAGCTAATCCTCCTCCGCCACGGCGAGAGTGAATGGAACGCAAAGAACCTATTCACCGGTTGGGTTGATGTCCCCCTGTCAGAGAAGGGACGCGCTGAAGCGATCCGCGCAGGCGAATTGCTGACAGCAGCGGGTGTGCTGCCAGACATGCTGCACACCTCGCTGCTGCGCCGCGCCATCACTACCGCCAACTTGGCGCTCGATGCCGCGGACCGCCACTGGATCCCGGTCAAGCGTTCGTGGCGGCTCAACGAGCGCCACTACGGTGCGCTCCAAGGCAAGAACAAGAGCCAGATCCGCGAGGAGTACGGCGAGGAGCAGTTCATGACCTGGCGGCGCTCCTACGACGTGCCGCCGCCAGAGATTGAGCTCGGTTCGCAGTACTCCCAGGACGGCGAAATCCGTTACGCCGACGCACCGCTGGTCAGGACCGAGGCGCTGAAGAACGTCTTGGAACGGGCTCTGCCCTATTGGCAGGAAGCCATAGTGCCTGATCTGGTGGCCGGCCACACCGTCATGGTGGCGGCCCACGGCAACTCGCTGCGGGCCCTGGTCAAGCACCTCGATTTGATCTCTGACCAGGCCATTGCCGGGTTGAACATCCCGACCGGCATTCCGCTGGTCTATGAGCTGGATTCTGATCTGAAGCCCAAAGTTCCCGGTGGCCGCTACCTGGATCCGGACGCGGCCAAAGCCGCGATTGAGGCCGTCGCCAACCAAGGCAAAGCCTAAGTCTGGCGCCAGCCTTTGTCCGCCCCTCGGGGCGAGTCTAGTTTTGTGGCTCTGGCCTGGGGTTTTGCTGTAGCTGAAGCTCCTTAGGGGGGCCAGCCGTGCTAAGCTTGGCTGGCTGCGAGAGGAGAAACAGCGAACACTATGGCATTTGCAGTCGGAGAAACAGTTGTCTACCCCCATCATGGCGCCGCACTGATCGAAGATATTTCAAAGCGGACTATCCGCGGTGAAGAGCGCCTCTACCTAAGGTTGCGGGTTACCCAAGGCGACCTAACTATTGAGGTGCCCGCGGATAACGTGGAGATGGTGGGCGTCCGGGATGTGGTCGGCCGCGAAGGTTTGGAGCAAGTTTTTGAAGTGCTCCGTGCCGATGTTCGTGAAGAGCCCACCAACTGGTCCCGTCGGTACAAAGGAAACGTTGAAAAGATCGCCTCAGGCGATGTCATCAAGGTCTCTGAAGTGGTTCGGGACCTGTCCAGGCGGGATCTTGACCGGGGGCTGTCCGCCGGTGAGAAGCGCATGCTGTCCCGCGCCCGCCAGATTCTGGTCTCAGAGTTGGCCTTGGCTGAAAAGATTGACGAAGAAGCCGCCGAGGCCCGCCTGGATGAGGTCCTGGCCGCGGCTCGCCCACCGGCACCGGAGGGCGCCGAAGATGGCGAACCAGTCGGTGAAGTAGACCTGGAAGAAGACGTCGAAGCGGACGATGCCGCGCCCCTCGACTGACAACCTCGCTGACGTTTCGTGACACTCCGTTTGGGTCAGGGCTTTGACGCCCACCGTTTTGACTTTGCCTCCAGCCGGCCGTTGATGCTGGCTACCTTGGAGTGGGAAGCGCCGGCTTTGGCCGGCCATTCCGATGGCGATGTGGCCGTCCACGCGTTGGTTGACGCCTTGGCCGCGGCCGCCGGCCTGGGGGACATTGGCACGTTGTTCGGTAGCGGTGACCCGAAGTACGCCGGCGCGGCATCGTCCACCTTCTTGACTGAAACCATGGCGCTGATCCGAACGGCCGGCTACACCGTGGTCAACGCCAATGTCCAGGTGATTGGCAACCGTCCGGCGCTCCAGCCGCGCCGTGCCGAAGCCCAAGCGGCGCTCGAGGCACTGCTGGAGGCGCCGGTCAACATCTCCGCCACCACCACCGACGGCATGGGTTTCACCGGACGTGGCGAGGGGCTCGCGGCAATCGCCAGCTGTCTGCTCCGCGTCAACGCCACCTAGGGCGGCGATGGCGGCTAACCTTGGGCGCATGAGCCTTTCGCTGCATGATTCGGCCAACGGTTCGGTTCGGCTGTTCGAACCGCTGGTACCGGGACAGGTCGGCATTTACCAATGCGGTGCCACCGTCCAGGGGCCGCCGCATATTGGGCATCTGCGCCCAGCCGTGGTGTTCGATGTGTTGCGGCGTTGGCTGGAGCATTCCGGGTATACCGTCAGATTCATCCGAAACGTGACGGACATTGATGACAAAATCCTGACCAAAGCGGCGGCGGCAGGCGAACCTTGGTGGGCTTGGGCCCAGCATTGGGAACGGGCTTTCACCGCCGCCTACAACGCCCTTGGGGTGCGGCCACCAACTTATGAACCGCGAGCCACCGGCGTGATCCCAGACATTTTGGCGTTTATCCAGCGGCTAATCGACCGCGGTCACGCCTATCAAGGCGCAGTCGGCAACGTCTATTTCGATGTGCTGTCTTACCCCGAATACGGTTCGCTGACTCATCAGCGGCTGGTTGATCTACAGCCCGCAGCGGATGGCGAACCAGAGGCGCCGGATAAGCACAACCCTTACGATTTCGCATTGTGGAAGGCTGTAAAGCCTGATGAGCCGGCTGACGCTGCCTGGGACGCCCCTTGGGGCCGGGGCCGGCCGGGCTGGCACATCGAATGCTCTGCCATGGCCCTCAGGTTCCTGGGCGAGACCTTTGACATCCACGGCGGCGGGCTGGACCTGCGCTTCCCTCACCATGAAAACGAACAGGCCCAATCCCGCGCCGCCGGCTACGGGTTTGCTCGCTACTGGGTTCACAACGCCTTTGTCACTCAAGCCGGAGTCAAGATGTCCAAGTCGCTGGGCAACACCTTGGAAGCGGCTGTGCTGCTGGAACAGGCACCCCCAGCGGTGCTGCGGTATGTGCTGACAGCCGCCCATTACCGGTCCACCTTGGAGTTCTCCGATTCAACCCTGACTGAGGCGGCCGCGGCCTGGGAACGGATCGCCGGCTTTGTCCGGCGCGCCGCCGAACGCCTTGGCGCGAACGCCGGTGCTGAGCAAAGCGGTCAAGGCGGCGCCTTGCCGCCAGAGTTCGTGGCCGCCATGGATGACGATCTGAGCACCGCGGCGGCCCTGGCCTGTGTCCATGAAACCGTCCGGCGTGGCAACAGCGCCCTGGCGGATTACCAGGACCAGGACGCCGGTGCGGCGCTTGCCGCAGTGCGGGCAATGCTGGGCGTGTTGGGACTCGACCCGCTGGCCGAACCGTGGCGAACCGAAAGTTCGGGAACCTCCGCCCAATCCGACGCCGCCCTGTCGCAACTAGTTGAGGACCAGTTGGCGCTGCGCGCCCAAGCCCGGGCCAACCGCGATTTCGCCACGGCGGATGCCATTCGGGACCGTTTGACGGCGGCCGGCATCCAGGTTGAAGACTCGCCCGGCGGTGCCCGCTGGGAACTCGGATCCGCTTCCTGAGAAACCCAGTCGCGACCAGTTTGCCGCTGCCCAGGCGCGGCCCGGTGGCGGTGAGCTAGGGTGGCCGCATGCACAAGGACATGCCAATTGATGAGCTCCGGGCCTACCGGGGAACCGTCCTGGAACCGGCAGATTTCGACACCTTCTGGGAGGTAGCCCTGCGCGAATCGCGGGCCGCCGGCGGGCGCGCCCAAGCCACCAAAGTGGACGCCGGCCTGAACGGTCTAGATGTCTTCGATGTGACCTACCCCGGCTTCGCCGGGGAACCGATCAAAGCCTGGCTGCGGATCCCCCGCTCAGCCGACCAGCCGCCGCCGTTAGTCATTGAATACGTCGGCTACGGCGGCGGCCGCGGCCTGCCAATTGATGACCTGACCTGGGCGGCTATGGGCTTCGCCCACCTCCGGATGGATAACCGCGGTCAGGGCGCCACCTGGACCCAAGGCGACACGCCAGACCCCTACGGATC
>JAIRTF010000059.1 GCA_031255075.1 Bifidobacteriaceae bacterium
GGCGGCAAACCCAGCTCTGGTGAGGCGCTGTCGAGAGCCTGGAGCGCGGCATCGAGCAGGTCGCCGGTGCCCCGGCCGTGCAGGGCGGACACCGGATAGGGCGTACCCAAGCCCAACGACCAGAGGCTTTGGGCGTCGGTTTCAGCAGTCGGGCCGTCTACCTTGTTGGCGGCCAAGACCACCGGTTTGCCGCTGCGGCGCAACATGCGGGCCAGGGCTTGGTCGGTGTCGGTTGGGCCAACCGTCGAATCGACCACCAAAATGGCGGCGTCAGCCAGGTGGAGGGCAGCTTCGGCCTGTTCGGCCACGCGCAGGCCCAAGCCTTTCAGGCCGGCTTCCCAACCGCCGGTGTCCACCACGGTGAAGTCACGGCCGGCCCATTCCGCCGGGTAGGAGACGCGGTCCCGGGTGACGCCCGGTTGGTCTTGGACCACGGCCGCACGGCGGCGCAGAATGCGGTTGACCAGCGTGGATTTGCCCACGTTGGGGCGCCCCACCACGGCGATGGTGCCGCGCGGAGTGCCATCCACTTCGCCGCCGGCCAGCTCCTGGCCGTCCAGTAGTTGCAGGTCTTCTTCGTCAAGCTCGTAATCCGCCAGGGCTGAGCGCAGAGCTGCGGTTTGATCAGTCACACCGATCACCTCCCCTTGTCTTTGGGCAATGGAATGCCGCTGGCCTGGACCGCTTCGCGGACGTGGTCCGCCAAGGCCGGGCCGATCTGCTCCATGGCAGCGGCGATTTGATCCGCGGTGGGGGCGGACTTGTCCAGGTCCAGTTTCAACGCCGGGCCGAATGACACGTACAACCGCCGCCGGAAGGGCGGGAAGTGAGACGCGGCTTCGCCGTCCCGGCGGGTGCCCAGGCAGGCAAACGGAATGATTGGCGCTCCGGCATGAACGGCCAGCCAGGCCACACCGGCGTGAATCTTGTCCATTTGGCCATCACCCCGGGAGCCCTCCGGGAAAACACCCACCAACCGGCCGGCCTCCAGCAGCCGCAAACAGGTCCGCAGGGCGGCGCGGCCGCCGTTCTTCTCCAACGGCACCTGACCGGCGGCGCGGAGGATCTTCCCGCCGAAGCCTTGACCCAGTGACCATTTCATAATGAAGTGAACGCCCCGGTTGGAGGCGCCCAACACGATTGGCCCATCCACCAGTCCGGTGTGGTTGCCAGCCAAAATGGCGGCACCCTGTTTGGGGATGTTGGCCCGGCCCACCACTTTGGTGGACAGGTAGACGTGTTCCAAGATGGCCGCCACGATGCGCGCCCAGCCGGCTTGGAACCGGCTGGGGATTCGCGTCTGGGGCGCTGGTGTCATGCTTGTTCCACCAGCGCCAAGGCCGCGGCCACCGCCTCCTCAATCGACAGGTCGGTGGTGTCCAGCAAGGTCACCCCCGGCGGTGCATCCATGAACTGGGCCACTGTCGAATCGTCGCGGTCGCGGCGGATCACCTCATCGGTGGTGGCCGCGATGGCAGCGCTGTCAGCTTGGCCGTGTTGTTCCAGGGCGCGGCGGCGCAGACGAGCCTCAGGTGAGGCGGTCAACAAGATCCGCACTGCGGCATCGGGCGCGACAACGGTGGTGATGTCCCGGCCCTCCACCACTATGCCGCTGGCGGCGTTGGCGGCGGCCAACTGTTGCTGCTTGGCGACCAGCACATGGCGGGAGGGGATGTTGGTGGCCACCTTGGAAACCACACGGCTGGTGGCGCTGGTCCGGATGGCGTCCGTAATGTCCACGCCATCTAGGTAAAAGCGCTGGTCAACGGGGTCAAGTGAGATTTCCAGGGGCATTTGTTCAATCAGTGCCGCCATCCGGTCTGGTTGGTCCAGAGCGCCGGCCTGGTCAATCCAAATGGCCGCCGCCCGGTACATAGCCCCGGTGTCCAGGTAGGCCCAGCCCAGTTGGTTGGCCAAGGCTTTGGCGACAGTCGATTTGCCGGAGCCGGACGGGCCGTCAATCGCTACCACGGTCATCGCAGAATCCTCCAACCTTGGGTTTCCAGGTCTTCCATCAGTTTGGCGCCGGCACCTTCAGCGACCGAGATTTCGGCCATACCGACCAGTTGGCCGGCGCCGTGCTCCAGTCTCAAGTCTTCCAGGTTGACACCTAACCGGCCCATTTCTTGGAACAGGCGGCCCAGTTCGCCTGGCTGGTCAGGCACCATCACCGTGACCTTGTCGAAGCGCCGCTTGGCGCCGCCGTGTTTGCCGGGGATGCGCCGGACACCGGCATTGCCGGCGGCGATCAGGTCGGTCAGCGCGACTACGGCTTTGCCCAGGTTGTCCGGGCTGGCGCCACCTTCCAGGGCGGCCAGGGCGCGGTCCAGATCAGCCGCCACGGCTCGCAACACCTCCGCTACCGCCGGCCCGTTGCCGGCCAAGATGGCAGCCCACAGGTTCGGGTCGGATGCTGCTATCCGGGTGGTGTCCCGCAGCCCCTGACCAGCCAAGTCCAGAGCCCCTTCGGGCGCGGCAGCCAGCCGAGCCGCCACCAACGAAGACAGCACCTGTGGCACGTGGGACACCAGAGCGACGGCTTGGTCGTGGGCCTCAGCGTCCAACTGGACCAGTCCGGCGCCCAGATCGGTGGCCAGGTCACGGGCGCACCGCTGTGCTTCCCAGCCCGTTTCGGCGGTTGCCACCTCAACCCAGGGGCGGCCGGTGAACAAATCGGCCGATCCCGCCGCCGCGCCACTGCGTTCACGGCCGGCCATCGGG
>JAIRTF010000063.1 GCA_031255075.1 Bifidobacteriaceae bacterium
GTCACCGAGCGCTTCGAGCGAGAAGGGGGAGTGTAGGCGCCGGGATTCCCCCAGGATCCCGGCGCCTACGGCCGGCGGCGGCTCTGCTACCCCCAAGCAGTTAGTGCTGCCGCCGGGAACAACCGGCTGAAGCGCCGGGTGAAAGGGAGGGGATCTTGCACACCAACGAATTTTTCGCCAGAGAGTCTTTGACTTCGACCCCTGTGAAGGAGAAGTAGCCGTTGTTGGCGACGGTGTAGGTGAACCACAGCTCCTTACTCGGATCAACTGGACCGCCGGAGGGCACCTCGGTGGCAGTGGCAATGATCGAGTTGTGATCCGTCTTGCTAGGGTCCACGTCTTGCCAGGCGCGCAGTTGGATCTGCGGCCAGCCGCAACGCTTCGGGTCTTCCACCTGCACGGCCCGCGAGAACTGAGATGATTCGAACTGACTAGGGGCACGGGAGGACGGGCCCTGGGTTTGGACCCGAATGAACCCCGGCTCGGGTGGCAGCGGCATGGTGACTGTGGCCTTGCCCGTGAGGTTCGTGACCGTTCCGAGCAGTACTTCGGCGGTGCGTTCTTTTGTGTAGTACACATCGACAGAGACTGGCGGGTTCGGCTGCGGGACGCCATTCCCTGGCTTTTCCAAGTCGACCAGCAGGTTGAGGCAGCTATCGTCGATAACGGCCTTGGTGGGGTACCAGGTTCCTACTTTTCGGTTGGCCAAGAGGCCGTAGTTCATCACCATGGCGCTGGAGCCTGTGCCTGACCCCTCGACGGTCTCCTCAGCTAAGGTGTTGGGTCTCGAACCGGTGGAGGTGCCGAAGGTGTTGCGCCGGATGGTGACAGTGCCGGTCTCATACATAAGGATGGTTTGCGCCTGATAGCCGTTAAAATGGTTGTCTTCTATGAACAGGTTCGAACCCGCCGGCGCGGGCAAGTTGGACGTCTCCATGCCGTTCCAGAAGATGGCGCCCCCCTGCTGTAGGCCGCTCCCGTTGTCGAACGTGTTGCCCGCGATCCGATTGTTGCCTGTCATCCGGCGGTCCAATGGCAACACCACCGCGGCCTGGGTGTAACTCGGGGAGGTCGCAACGGCTTTGATCTCGTTGTTGGTGATGGCGAGGTCATTGACATCACCGGCCAGTTCCATATCAATCACCAGACGGGTAGACGGGAACGTCGTGAACTTGGAGCCATCGATCACCAGCTTGTTGATGTTTACTCGGTCGTTCACGCCAAAGGCCTGGACCGAGCAGGTGGAACCATCTTGAGCGCTGCAATCACCGCGGCCGACAGCGGGGATACGGGGGCTGTTGTCCACGATCAGCCCAGAGATGGTCAAGTTGGAGACGACCGGAGTGTTATCCCCGTTGGCTCGCAAAACGCTGATCGCCCCCTGGTGCCGGGCGCCGTACAGCCGTCCTACCTTGTAATTGCGGATGGTGATGCCGTCGGCCCCGGACAGGACCGCAGCCATCCTCTCTGAGAAGTGGTTTTGCACTTGGACGGACGCGCCACCCTCCAGAATCGATCCGTCCGAGTTGGGGGAGAATACATAGGTTGTCTCATTGGAGTAGACATCGGAGAAGTTGAGTAGTTTGACGCCGGGTGCGTCCACCCAGAAACCGGTGGCGCTTGGCGAATCGGCCTCAGGGTAGACGGCCAGCCGGTGGTCCAGGTCAATGGTCATCTTCCGCTTGATGTGGAAGAAGGCGGACGCTTCGCCGTTGACGGGGCTCGCAGTAGCCATGTGGGCGGTGGTTAGCGCGGGGACGGTGACCTTGCCTGTGAAGCTCGGCGCGACTCGGATCTCAACCGGGATGGACAGGTCGCTGATCTCGTTGCCTTCTTCGATGGCGGCCCTGAGCGAGCATTCTTTGTTTGGCCCAACGGAGCAGACTCCGTCACCACGGTTGGCGTCTGCGGCGGCAGAGTTGGTGTTGATCTCGAAGACTTTGGGTGCGGTCACGGCATCGGCCACCGGGATGGACCGCAGAGTGACAATGCCGCCCACCACCATCACGGTGAACGCTGCCGCCATTATCAGCACCGACCGCCAATGGGGTTGGCGCCGCCGCAGACCGGTTGACTGGTCCCAGTCTTCTTGGGCCCCGCCGCCGATGCCGCCAGGACCGTCGTTAGCGCTCCCACCTGCGGATACGTCCCCAGGGTGGGAGGCGAAGCGTGATCGGTGCATGTGGGCGAAACACCGCTTAGGGCGAAACTATTCCCAGGCAGCCAAAATTGTCAGCGGCGTTGCTGTAGGTGCAACCGGTGGCGGCTGCCAAGGGTCGCGGGGCCTCCGGGGTAGTGCCTGGCTGATCCGACCGTTGAGCAGCCGAACCAGCCAGGTCCTAGAGGGAACCAGGAAAACCCACAGTTGGTTCAACCAGATTCAGACCGTGGCTATTCCCGAAATGTCACTCGGGTTTGATTTCCCGGATTGACGCCTCGCCGTCGCTTTCTCCAATGGCGAAGAACCCGGTTTCGTTGTACACAACGGAGATGCTCCAGGCCCCCTTGAACTCCTTGCTCAGCTTGAGGGTCCACAGCTCGTCGAGGTCGTCTCCCATGTCGAGGGCAACCAGGTCGTCGCCGGCCTCAATGTAGAGAACTTTGCTGCCAGAGCCTACGTAGTGGCCGCCGTCCATATCCTCGGACATGGTCTCTTTGCCATCGTCCAAGTTCCTCAGGCTGATTTCGTCCTCCCACTCTGTGATGATCAGGGCGGAGGCGGTGAAGCCACGGTAGTAGGCCTTCTTCTGAGACCACAGTTCTTCACCGTCGGACGGGTTGAAGGCGGTCAGTTTGCCGTCACTGTTTGCCCACAGCAGCTTGCCGTTGACCAGTGAGATGGTGTTGGTCATGGTGGCGCCTTCGGCGTCAACATCTTTGTCCCACATGTCTTCACCGTTGTCCGGGTTGATCCGCATCATCGATTCGTCGTCCAGATCCACGCGCAACAAGATGTGCTCGTTGCCGCCGGTGAGCCGGTAGGTGTAGTCGGAATCCGAGTCGGCGGCGTCCTTGCCGAAGGGTTTGTCCTGGCCGGTGACGCAGTCCACGTAACCATCCTCGGTCAGAATCCAGCAGATGCCGCTGTAGATGTTGCCAATGGAGTGAACGCCGAATTCAGCCTTGTCCTTCTCCCAAACGGTCTTTTCTAGATCGTCTGCCTGGTAGGCGGTGATGGTGTCCTCGTCAATGGTGATCACTACGTTCTGGTGGAACGAGTGGACGTACCCGCCAATATCGGCCTTCTTGGACAGGATCTTGCCGTTCAAGTCAAGGGTGATGAGGGAGGTTTCGTCCTCCGAGGAGTCCGCCATGTTCTGTGTAGCCTCTACCAGGATCTTTCCCTCGCGGTTGTTTGTGGTGGATACATTGATGGAGCCTTCCAGCAGATCAAGTTCCAGTTCCTTGCCAACGTCCACCAGCCATTTGCGTTCGCCGGAGGGCACGTCTGCGGCGGCCACGGCGGCAAACACTTCTGGCACGTCAGGCTTGGTTTCCCGGTCGTAGCCGTACCAGCCGTCAGCGTAGCCGGGCGGTTCGCTGGTGTCCTGGTAGTTGCGGAAGTCGTACTGGGACGGATACTCGCAGTCCCGCCAGTTGGGGCCGTCCCAGCATTCGTCGTACTCGTCCTGGGCTTGGTCGTATGCCTCCGCATCGGCCTTGCCTTCGTCGTAGTCCGCGTCGTAGCCGGGATACCAGTTACTGTAGGTGTCCGTTTCGGTGTTGCCGGTGAACAGAGCGGTCTTGGAACCCGGCAGGACGGAGACATACACTTCACTGAATTCGTCGCCCAGAATGTCGTCGCTGGAGACTTTGTCTCCCACAACGGGCTTTTCCATCAGGTCTGGCGGCCTGACCATGGCTCCGGCTTTGGAGCCCTTCTTGAACACGAACATCACCAACACCAGCACCAGTACCAGTACCACCACTACCGCCGCCGCGATGATGGCGATCAGCTTGGTCTTGGATGACTTCGGTTTGGGGAGCTGCGGATAGGGCGCGGTTTGGTTGGGCGGGCCCATCGGTGGCATGCCGCCAGGCAGGGTGGGGGTGGGGCCGGTTTGGGCTTGGCCGCCGGTTCCAGGGGCTTGGGCCGCCGGCGGCATACCGCCATAGGCCGGGCCGGCGCCACTTGGCGGGGCCGATGCCGCGCCGGGAGCCATTCCTATTGGTGCTGCGCCGCCCGGGGCCGGTCCCGCAGGTGGTGCGCCGGCCGGTGGCATGGCGGTGGGTGGCGCTTCGGCCGGTGGCATGGCGGCCGTCGGTGGCGTTTCGGCCGGTGGCGCGGCCTCTACGGGCGGTGCCGGTTGGGCAGCGGGAGCAGCCGGTTCGGAAGCGGGCGGTGCGGCATCGGCCGCCGGAGCGGTCGGTTCGGTGCCGACCGGCGGACGGTTGGCCAAGGCGGCGTCCACATCGGCGCGCCCCAAAGCTCGCAACCAGCCTTCTAGATCCGGGTAAAGCCTGGGATGGGCGGCCACTTCCGGCGCCAGCGCCGGAAATGCCCCGGCGATTGCCGCCAAATCAGCCGGGTCAGCTGATGGATCGGAAAGTAACTTGGCGGCCGCTTCGGGGCCTTGGGAGACGTCAAACACTGGCAGTCCTCACTCTGATTTCATCGGTGGAATCGGGGTGGCACCACGTTACCAGCCGCTGAGCATAAACGCCCGGGTTAGAGCGTCATCTCATATGTTTGGGAATCGATCGGCGAATGGTACTGGGGGATGACCCAGGTCAGTGCCTGTCGGACGATGCGTCAGCGGCCGGGCGCGGCTAGGTTGGGCGCATGGAAACGAATCCGATTGCTGTCGCGGCCCGCGGCCTGACCAAGGTGTATGGCAAGGGAGAAGCCACCGTGTTGGCGCTCCAAGGCGCGGACGTGGACTTTGGCGCAGGCCATTTCACAGCCATCATGGGGCCGTCTGGTTCCGGCAAGTCAACTCTGTTGAACTTGTTGGCGGGCCTGGACGCGCCCACAGCGGGCACCGTCCAACTGGGCGGTCAGGAGATCACCAAGATGAATGACCGCGGGTTGACGCTCTACCGGCGCGGCCATGTGGGGTTTGTTTTCCAGGCCTTCAATCTGCTGCCCATGTTTACGGCTGAGCAGAACATCCGGCTGCCGTTGGACTTGGCTGGTGTCAAACCGGACCTGGACTGGTGGAACACCGTGGTGGACACTTTGGCTTTGCGTGACCGGTTGAGTCATTTGCCTTCGGAGATGTCCGGCGGTCAGCAACAACGAACAGCGCTGGCCCGGGCTGCCATAACCAGGCCGGATGTGATTTTTGCCGATGAGCCGACTGGCAACTTGGATACCCGTACAGGTTTGGAGGTGTTGAGTTTCCTCAGGCGCTGCGTTCGGGAGTTGAAGCAGACTGTGGTGATGGTGACTCATGATCCGGCGGCGGCCGCCTATTCGGAGCGGGTGGTGCTCTTGGCTGATGGCCGCGTTGCCGGGGAGATTCTTCAGCCCACCAGGGAATCTGTGCTGTCCGCCTTGGATGATCTGACCACGGTCACGGCCGCCTGAGGCCCGGAGGCTATTCGAATGCTGCGTTACACGTTGAGGCAGATGCGAGCTTCGCTGCGCCATTTGTTGGCCGCCGCGACGGCCATTGTGGTTTCGACCGGGTTTGTGGCGGCCGCCTTGGTTGGCTCCGGCGCTATGAACGACGTGCTCCGTAACCTGATGACCCTGCGCATGGCGGATGGCGATCTGCTGGTTCGGCCGCCGGACATCACCCCGGCCCCGCCGGGCGTGGAGCAGTCCATCAAGGCCGTGGATGGGGTTGAGGACACCTACTTGATTCTGGAGAGCTGGGGGGATTTGGCCGCCAACGGCTCCGTGGAATCGGTCACCGTGCAGGCAGCGGCCAACAGTCCACAGCTGACCGCCTGGCCGGTGACCGAGGGGGCTGAGCCGACCAAAGCCGGTGAGGTTTCGCTGGCCGCTGGTGTGGCCCGGCGTTTGGGCTAGACGGTGGGGGACACAGCCGAGTTGTCCTTTGGCTTCAACCACCTGCAGGCGGATTCCGTTTCGATTGGTTCCTCCGATGAGGGTGCGGTGGCTGGAGACCAGGGCGCTGAGGGTGAAGGCAGCGGCGCCCAGCCGGCCGATTCCGCGCCACCTGACGGTC
>JAIRTF010000070.1 GCA_031255075.1 Bifidobacteriaceae bacterium
TTCCACACCAACGAAGGCCACGCCGGGTTCTTGGGCATTGAACGCATTCGCGAATACATTGGCGCCGGGTTGAGCTTCGATGAAGGTGTCGAAGCGGCCCGCGGATCAACTGTCTTCACCACTCACACCCCGGTGCCGGCCGGAATTGACCGGTTTGAAGCGCCGCTGGTAGCCAAGTACTTCTCTGGCGATCTGGCCGTCAAGGGCCTGAACGTGGACAAGATTCTGGCGCTGGGGGCAGAGGATTACGCCGGTGGCGAACCAAGCGTCTTCAACATGGCGGTGATGGGGTTGCGGCTGGCCGGCCGCGCCAACGCTGTCTCCGTGTTGCACGGGAAGGTTTCCCGGGCCATGTTCAAAGGCTTGTGGCCGGGCTTCGACCCGAATGAGGTGCCCATCACCTCGGTCACCAACGGGGTACATTCGCCCACCTGGTTGGACCGCACCTATGGCGAACTCGAATCGCTGCACATTGGTGAAGGGCCAGACGCCCAAGGTTCCGAAGGCTGGCTGGATGCCGACCGGGTGCCAGATGAAACCCTGTGGGACATGCGGCGGGCCTCCCGGGCCCGGCTGGTGGAGGACGCCCGCCGCCGCTTGCGGACCTCCTATCTGAGGCGCGGCGCTTCGCCGGCCGAACTGGGCTGGATTGACCAGGCCCTGTCACCTGATGTGTTGACCATAGGCTTTGCCCGGCGGGTGCCGACCTACAAACGCCTCACCTTGATGCTGCGAGACCCTGATCGGCTCAAGGCTCTGCTGACCGACCCGGACCGGCCCATCCAGCTGGTCATTGCCGGCAAGTCTCACCCGGCGGATGAGCAGGGCAAATCCTTGATCCAAGAGTTGGTGCGGTTTACCGATGACCCAGATGTCCGCGGACGGATCGTGTTCCTGCCGAACTATGACATGGACATGGCCCAAACCCTGTTCCCGGGTTGTGACGTCTGGCTGAACAACCCGCTGCGGCCGCTTGAGGCCTGCGGCACATCCGGCATGAAGGCCGCCATCAACGGTGCTCTGAACCTGTCCATCTTGGACGGCTGGTGGGATGAGTGGCATGACTCACAAAACGGTTGGGCTATCCCCACCGCGGATGGCGTGACCGACCCGACCCGACGCGATGACCTGGAAGCCCGGGCGCTTTACGACCTGATTGAACTTCAGATTGCGCCGCGTTTCTACGCCAAAGACCACCGCGGTCTGCCGGTCACCTGGTTGGAGATGGTCCGCCACACTTTGGCCACCTTGGCACCAAAGGTGCAGGCCACCCGCATGGTGGCGGAGTATGTCGAGCGGCTGTATGTGCCGGCCGCCCAGTTGGGCCGGGACCTGGCCAAGGATCAGCTGGCAGCTGCCAAAGAGTTGGCTGTCTGGAAGGACAAGGTGCGCCGGGCCTGGCCGGCGGTCCGCGTAGATCATGTCGAATCCGGCGGCGTTGGTGACGTGGCCCATGTTGGGGACGTGGTCTCCGTGGCGGCTTACGTTTCGTTGGGTGACTTGGAGGCGGCCGATGTCGACGTGCAGGTTGTCTACGGCCGTGCCACCGACGCGGACAGCCTGTCCCCGGATTACAAGGTCGAATCGCTTGGTCTGGAAGATTCCTATGGCGAGGGTCGCTGCGCCTTTGTCGGCGACCTGTCGCTGAGCCGCTCCGGCCCCTTCGGCTACACCGTCCGGATAGTGCCAAAGCACCCGCTGCTGGTCACCGAAGCCGACCTCGGCCTAATCGCCTCCGCCTAACCCAGCTTCGGTTGGCGCCCTCACCTCGCCAGGCCGGTTCCGCTCTCCCGAGGCGTCACGGTCCGGCGTGAGGTGTGTGCTGCCGGGCCGTAGGTGTGGTGCGGGGCCGTCCACGCGGCATCGGCCGCCGATGCCGCGCCTAGGGTTTTGGCTGCCGGGGCGGGCAGGGCCTTGGCGGCCGGCGCGGGCAGGCGGTCAGGCTGGGGCTGAGAGGTAGAGGCGGGTCGACAGGAGCAGGCAGGGCACGGTGGCGCCCCCTGGGGCCGAATCGGGGCCCTCTTGGCCGTCCGCCAAGGACTTGTCTTCTGGGTGGCCCCAGGATGAGTCCCACACCAGTTCCCACTTGGTGCCCGGCTTGGCGGGCGCCAGGACGCAATCTTGGCTTTCTAGGTCGCCGTTGAACAGCACCAAGGCATCGCGGGCGGTGAATTTGGGGGAGTGGCGCAGCATTTGGACGCGGCGGAAATACGGGTCGTTCCAATGGCCGGGGTTCACCAGGTGGCCGTCAAAGCTGTACCAGCCGAGGTCTGGCAGGCCGTCCGGGCCGATGGTTCCAGACGCGTAGGCAGCCGGCCGGAGCGCCGGATGGTTGCGTCGCAATGAGAACAAGAAGCGGACCGTGTCCAGCAGATCGCGTTGCCAGCGGGCCAACGACCAGTCAACCCAAGAAGTTGGGCCGTCCTGGCAGTAGGCATTGTTGTTGCCCCACTGGGTGCGGCCCATTTCATCACCGGCCGGATACATCGGCACCCCGGCGGAGAACGCCAAGGTGGCGAACAGGTTACGGAGGGAACGTTGGCGCAACGAGGCAATGGTGTCCAAACCCAGCGAAGCGCCCTCCACGCCGGTGGCGGTGTCATCCATGATCAACCCCTCCACGCCGTGGTTCCAGGAGCGGTTGTCATCTGTGCCGTCGCGGTTGTTCTCACCGTTTTCTTGGTTGTGTTTGTAGTCAAAAGCCACCATGTC
>JAIRTF010000075.1 GCA_031255075.1 Bifidobacteriaceae bacterium
CCCCGCAGCCACCTTGCGCGCCGCTGGGCGCGGGGGCCGTACCTGGTCCGGTTGCCGCTGTCATGCCGCCCATCAGCCGTCCACCTCCTCGGTTTGGGCCAGGATCTCCACCAAGTGGATTGGTTTGACGCCGGCCCGGTCCCGGCTCAAAATGCCGCCCACGTTCATTAGACAAGCGTTGTCTGGTGCCACCAGATACTCTGCGCCGGTGGCAATGGCATTGGAGGCTTTGTCCATAGCCAACGCCACCGATACGTCGGGGTTCTTGACTGAGAAGGTGCCGCCAAACCCGCAACACTGGTCGGCGTCTGGCAAGTCCAACAGTTCCAAGCCTTTGACGGCTTTCAGCAGGTCATAGGGCCGCTGGCCCAACCGGGCAATCCGCGCTGAGTGGCAGGACGGATGGTAGGTCACCCGGTGCGGGAAGAACGCCCCCACATCCACCACGCCCAACACGTCCACCAGGAACTCGGAGATGTCATAGGTCTTGGCGACGGTTGCTTCGACGGCTGCCACCCATTTGGCGGAACCGGCCGGCTGGGCCAACATTGGGTGCTGATGGCGTACGGATGCGACACATGACCCGGAAGGTGCCACCACGGCATCGTACGGTTCAAAGGCTTTGGTGAAAGCCTTGACGGAGCCGAGCGCCTGCTTGAAGTAGCCGGTGTTGGTCATCATTTGGCCGCAGCAGGTTTGGGCCGGCGGGAACTCCACCTGGCAGCCCAGACGGCGCAGCACGGTCACCGTGGCCTGGGCCGTCTGGGGGAACATCAGATCATTGATGCAGGTTGCGAACAGCCCAACCCGGATCCCCGCTCCTGGCAATGCCATGGTCTGCCTCCCAACAACTGTGTCGCGACAAGGTCTGTTTCATACATTGTTCACCCGGCCGGAGCCCGCGCCTAGGGGCCGCGCCGGAGGTCCGAATTGAAACGATAAAATCGGCCTCGCAGAAGCATAGCCTTGGAGCGAGCCCGCTGGTAAGGTGGCGACAGCCGGCAAATGCCGGACCTGTTCAACCACAAAGGAGTGCAATGAGCGCCGTACCCAAGTACCCCAACTTCATCGACGGTCAAGCCGTCAGCGGCGAAGACTGGATCGAAGTAGAAAACCCCTACACCGGGCAGATCATTGGCCTGGCTCCGAAATTGGGGGCCGATGCCGCCGACAGAGCCCTCGCAGCCGCCAAGGCCGCGCAGCCCGCTTGGGCAAAGCGCGCCCCCGCAGACCGCGCCACCTATCTGGCGAAGTGTGCCCAGGTGATCCGCGAAAACCGCGACGAGCTGGCCAAGCTGCTGATGGCAGAGCAAGCCAAAGTCTGGCCGTTGGCCCAGGTAGAGATTGACGTCACCGCCACCTACTTCGACTATTACGCGGGCTGGGCGCGGATCTACGAAGGCGAGATCATCAACTCTGACGACCCGCAAGAAAACATCTTCCTGTTTGTCAAGCCGATCGGTGTGGCCGTGGGCATCTGCCCGTGGAACTTCCCGTTCTTTGTGATGGCCCGCAAAGTGGCGCCATCGTTGTTGACCGGCTGCGCCACTGTGCTCAAGCCCTCTTCCACCACGCCGCTGAGCACGTTGCGGTTCGCCGAGTTGATCCAAGACATTGGCTTGCCGCCGGGCGTGTTGAACTTTGTTTCCGGTGGTGGCGGCTCTTTGGGCGCGGCCTTGGTGCGCAACCCGCTGTCTGACATCGTGTCGCTGACCGGCTCAGTTGAAGCCGGCGTGGAGATCATCAAGGACTCCGCGGACAAGATCATGAAGACCTCGCTGGAATTGGGCGGCAAAGCGCCGGCCATTGTCTTCCCAGATGCGGACCTTGACCTGGCCGTCAAAGGCGTGACCGATTCGCGGCTGATCTTCTCCGGGCAGGTTTGCAACTGTGCTGAGCGGGCCTACGTCCACAAGGACATCTATCCCGAATTCATGGACAAGCTGAAGGCCGCCTTTGAGGCCGCCAAGATTGGCGACCCGGCCGCACCGGGTATGGCGTACTCATCCCAGGTGGACAAGGCCCAGCTGGAGAAGATCTCTGCCATGGTGGAGCGGGCCGTCGCGGCCGGCGCCGAAGTGGTCACCGGTGGCAAGCCGGCGGATCTGGGCCAGGGCTACTTCTATGAGCCCACCATTTTGGCGGGCGCCGCTCAGGATTCTGAGATTGTGCAGAAGGAAGTCTTTGGGCCGGTGCTGCCAGTCATGCAGTGGGATGACTATGACCAGGTCATAGCTGACGCCAATGATTGCGAATACGGCCTGACCTCGTCTGTGTTCACGACCAACGTTTCGACCTCCATGCAGGCCATCAAGGACCTGAACTTCGGTGAGACCTACGTCAACCGTGAGCACTTCGAAGGCATCCAAGGCTTCCATGCCGGCTGGCGCAAGTCCGGCATTGGCGGCGCGGATGGCAAGCACGGCTTGTATGAGTATCTCCAGACCCAGGCGGCCTATATCCGCTACTGAGTCTGAACCAATCCGCTGCTCTTAGGGGTGGCGGAAGCGAACGCCCTGGAGCCGGCTGGCGCGACTTGGGGATCCCGCCAGCCGGCTTCTTGCTGTTCAAAAACGCGTCAGCCGGTTTCTCGCTGCGCACCTGCGCGGCATCGTCAGCCAAGTTGTTCCACTGCCAGGCGCCGGCGCTGTCTGCGAACGGCCACCAAGCCCAGCCCCACCAAGACCAGGGCAGTGGAGGTGACGGCCAGGCCGCCGGACGTTCCGGTGGGCGGTAGTGCCCCACCCGCAGGTGCGCTGTTGGCCCCAGCCGGGTCGGTCAGGCCAGGCAAGCCGGGCAGAGGCAACTGGGCGCCGGCACTGTGCAGCACAGACAGGGCGTAGATGGACCCCAGGATCTGGGCTCGCTCGGGGTTGACGTTGCCCGCGTAGGGGCGTGACTCGCCAGGAATGGTGAACTGATCTCCGGACCAGGCCAAACGGTCACCGACCCTGTGGTAGTTGAGTTCGGTCACGTTGCTGCTGCCGGTGTTGATGCCCCCGCCTCGCCAAAATGTGTAGACCTG
>JAIRTF010000109.1 GCA_031255075.1 Bifidobacteriaceae bacterium
AGCCGCCGATTCAGCTGAGGCCGAGTCAGGCGACGCCGACGAATCCACTCCCAAGTCTGAAGACAAACACGAGTCCCCCGCCAACGAGGTGAGCGTTGAGGACGCGGAAGCTCCTGGAGACAAGGCGGATGACGCGCCCAAGCAAGACGACGACTCCGCTGCCGAGCCCACGGCCACCGACGAAGCCAAACCTGATTCACAGGGCGGCGAGGGCCAAGGCGAGACCGACGACTCTCCCAGCCAGGCCAAGGATTCCGCCGTCGGCTCGGGCGAAGACAAGGGCCAGGAGCCGGATGAGACAGCCACGATGGTGGTTCCAGCGGTTGCTGGGATGGCCCAAGCCTCGGCATCGGGCACTGTAGCGGCACCAACCGAGGGGAAGGCCAAGGGCGCTGAAAACGACAAAACCGGCCCCAAGGCGAAGCGCAAACGCCGGCGGGGCATCTGGCTGTTGGCAGCAGTGCTGGCGTTGGCCGCGATAGTGGGCGGTGGCGTGGCCGTGGCCAACCACTATTACAAAGACAAGGCCGCTCCGGGCGCCACTCTGGCCGGGCTCAGCGTGGCCGGCATGACTCAGGCTGAGCTTGAGAAGACCGCCGCCCAAGTGATCGAAGGTTTGCAACTGACCATCACTGAGGGAAAGGACTCCGTCACCGGCAACGCCGCCCAACTCGGTGTCAGCGCCGACCCGAAAGCCGTGGCCCTCGAAGCCTTGCAAGCCGCCAAGAGCAAACCCTTATGGCACCGATTGAACCCCTGGTCACCGAAGAACATCGGCATAACGGCACAGGTGGACGAAGTCAAACTAGCCGCCTACCTGGACCAAGCATTCATCGCCGAAGCCGAACGCAGCAAAGACGCCGATGTCACCTTCAACGAAGAATCCGGCCAGTTCGAAGTGATCCCCTCTTTCACCGGCCAGCGCACCGACGTGTCAGCTGCGGTGACAGCCATCCACAACTACCTGACGGACACGGCAGCGCCCACCCAGGTCAAGGTCACCTCCCGCGACAACCCGCCGTTGATCACCGATGAAGCCGCCGCCCAGGCAGCAGAGTCCGCCAACGCCGGACTAGCCCGGAAACTGACATTCACCAACGGTGAGGGCGATTCGGCCACCATGTCCTACGAACTGCCGGCCGCATCCATCACCGGATGGACCCAGTTCACAGCCGAACCGGAAAACGGTCAGATCACCGTCTCCTATGACGTCGACAAGATGACCGCCGAACTGCCAGAACTGCTGGCTGACAAAGTGGCCGTGCCGGCCCGGCCGCAAAAGGTCATCACCCACCCCACCACCGGCAACGACCTGGGCGTTGTCCAATGGGGCCTCAACGGCCGCAAAATGGCTGATCCGACCCAGGTCATAGAACAGACTCTGGGGGCGTTGTCCGCCGGGAATGACGCCGTCATAGTGGTGGACACCGAAGCCGAACCGTTCACCACCGAACGGTCCATGCCGCCCACCAACTATGACGAACCGAACGGCGCTCACTGGATTGACGTCAACAAATCAACCTTCCGGGCCACGCTCTACGCCGGCACCACCGAAGTGGGCAGCTACATCATCTCGATTGGCCGCCCCGGCATGGATACCCCGTCCGGTACGCATTACGTCTACCTGAAATACGACTATCAAGTAATGCGCGGACCGGCCTCCGACCCGTACGAATCGCCAACCAACTGGGTTTCCTACTTCTCCGGCGGGGTGGCATTCCACTCCGCACCTTGGAACGAACCGAACCGTTGGGGGATGCGCATATCCCATGGTTGCGTCAACATGAAAACCGCCCACGCCAAAGCCGTTTACGATTTCGCACCGATTGGCACCAAGGTCGTAGTCCACGACTAGCCAGCGGGGCCGCGCATGCGCCAGCCGAGCTTATGGGGCAGTGTGGCTGATCACATCCAGTTCACCGATCTGATGGACCAGCACCTGGTTGGTGGAACCGGAGGTGCCCAGCGGCGCACCGGACACAATCACCACCCAATCATCTGAGCCACCCAGACCGTTAGCCTCCAACACATCATCCACGCCGAAGATCATCTGGTCGGTGTGGGTGAACCGCGGCACCAGGAAAGCGTTGACGCCCCAAGCCACCGCCAACTGCCGCTGAACCGATTCGAACGGCGTCAAAGCGACCATCGGAATGGGGGAACGCAGCCGTGCCAGGCGCCGGGCCGTGTCGCCGCTTTCGGTGAAGGCCACCAGGAACGATGCCGCCATGGTGTCCGCAATTTGGGCGGCGGCTTTGGTGATGATCCCGGCCCGGGTGTGCGGCTCCGCAGTCAACCGCCGCACCCTGGCAGCACCACCGGCCTCGGTCGCTTCAATGATGCGAGCCATAGTGGCGGTGGCGTCGATCGGATAAGCGCCGGTGGCAGTCTCAGCTGACAACATGACCGCGTCAGCACCGTCCAGAACGGCGTTGGCGCAGTCCGAAGCTTCGGCTCGGGTGGGCCGAGGGTTGGTGATCATTGAATCCAACACTTGGGTGGCCACTATGACCGGTTTGGCGTAACGGCGGGCCAGATCGATGGCGTTCTTTTGGACCAGCGGCACATCTTCCAAAGGCAGTTCCACGCCCAAATCACCCCGGGCCACCATGATCCCGTCAAAGGTTTGGACAATGTCCTCCAGGTGTTCCACGGCCTGGGGCTTTTCAATCTTGGCGATCACCGGCACCGCTCGGTCTTCCGCCAACATGATGGCGGCCACTGCCTCATAGTCTTCGGCTGAGCGAACAAAAGACAAGGCCACCAGGTCCACGCCCAGCCCCAAGGCGAACCGCAGATCGGCAATGTCTTTGTCGGTCAAAGCCGGCACCGAAACAGCCACCCCCGGCAGATTCAGGCCTTTGTGGTCAGAGATCTCGCCGCCCACCAGCACCGTGGTGTCCACGTCGTGACCGGAGACTCGGTCAATTCGGACCACCACTTTGCCGTCATCGATCAAAATGTTGTCGCCTACCCGGGCGTCCGCCACCAGACCGGCAAAGGTGGTCGAAGCCCGCCGGGCGGTGCCGACTATCGGTTCGGTGGTGATGGTGAACTGGTGACCGGCTTCCAACTGAACCGGCTTGTGGTCCTTGAACGTGCCCAGGCGGATCTTTGGCCCCTGTAAGTCCGCCAGCACACCAACTGGGACGCCCAGTTCTTTGGAGACTGACCGGACCGCTTCGAAGACGGCCCGGTGGTCATCATGGGTGCCATGAGAGAAGTTCAACCGCACCACGTTCATACCGGCGGCGATCAGCTCGGCAATCCGCTCCAGCGATTTGGTGGCCGGACCGATGGTGCAAACAATCTTGGCTCGGCGCATGGCCGCTCCCCCTACAGGCTCAGCGGTGCCTCCGTAGCCGGGATGGGCGAATGCAACTCGGTGGAGCCCTGCAAGTAAGCGTCAACCGCCGCGGCGCATGCTCTGCCCTCGGCTATGGCCCACACCACCAACGACTGGCCCCGGCCGGCGTCCCCCGCTACGAAGACCCCTTCCTTGGACGTGGCGTATGCCGCGTCCCTGACCAACGTACCTCGATTGGTTGTCTCAACGCCCAACTGGGCGGTCAAAGAACCAGCTTCTGGTCCAACAAAGCCCATTGCGATCAGCACCAGGTCCGCCGGGATGAGCCGCTCCGTGCCGTCTACGGAACGGAAGCCTCCAGACGTTGGGTCGCGCGCGGCATCGGCCAGCTTCAAGCCTTCCAGGCGGCCGTCCACACCCTGGAACTCCAGCGACGTGACCGTGTAGAGGCGTTCTCCACCCTCCTCATGGGAACTGGAGGTCTTGAAGACCTGCGGGAAGATGGGCCACGGTTGATGAGCTGGGCGTTCGGTTGAGGGCTGCGGCATGATCTCCAACGAGGTCACCGACCGGGCGCCCTGACGCAGCGACGTGCCCACACAGTCGGATCCGGTGTCGCCGCCGCCAATCACCACGACGTGTTTGTCCGCAGCGCTGATGGGCGCGGCCACCATGCGGCCGGAAGCCACCACGTTGGCCTGCTCCAGGAACGGTTTGGCGAAGTGGACGCCCTCCAGGTCCCGCCCCGGCAGGTTCAAGTCCCGGGGGATGGTGGAGCCGATGGCGATCACAACCGCGTCATACCGTTGGGAAAGCTCATCCCAGGAGATGTCTGGGCCAATCTCAATGCCGGTGCGGAACCGGGTGCCTTCCGCCTGCATTTGGGAAATGCGCAGGTCAAGGTGGTGTTTGCCGAGTTTGAAATCGGGGATGCCATAGCGCAGCAACCCGCCGGGCCGGTCCGCCCGTTCATAGACAGCCACTGTGTGCCCAGCTCGCGTCAACTGCTGGGCGGCCGCCAACCCGGCAGGCCCGGAACCGACCACGGCCACAGTTGAGCCGGTCAACCGTTCGGGGACTTCCGGTTTGATCCAACCTTCGGCAAAGGCCCGGTCCACGATGGCCATTTCGATGGCCTCAATGGTGACCGGCGGCTGGTTGATCCCCAGCACACATGAGCCTTCGCACAGAGCCGGGCAAATCCGCCCGGTGAACTCCGGGAAGTTGTTGGTGGCGTGGAGGCGTTCCGAAGCCAGCCGCCAATCGCCGCGCCAAACCGAGTCATTCCATTCCGGGATCAGGTTGCCCAGCGGGCAGCCGCGGTGGCAGAACGGCACACCGCAGTCCATGCACCGGCCTGATTGCCGCTTCAGACGGACCTCATCTACGGCGCCTTCAGCCCGGACTTCTCTGAAGTCCAGCAGCCGCAATGACACGGGTCTGTCCAGTGGCAGTTCCCGTTGGCGGACTTTGAGGAAACCGGTTGGGTCAGCCACGAGCCACCTCCTTCATGATCTCCTTCCAAGTGGCCGGGTCGTGATAGTCCTGGCCGGCGGCTTTGGCGCGTTTCAAAGCCTTGGTCATGCGGGCGTAGTCACGCGGAATGACCTCGGTGAAGTTGAGGCGCTCAGTCTCCCAGTTGGCCAGCAGTTGTTGGGCCAGTTCGGAGCCGGTCTCCAAGGCGTGGGATTCCAACAAACCGGTCAGTTCTTCGTCATCTTCAACGGTGTTCAAGATGAACGCGCCTGGAGACAGCCGCCGCTGGTCAAGTTGGTAGACGTAGGCCCGGCCGCCGGACATGCCGGCGGCGAAGTTCCGTCCCGTCGAGCCGAGCACTGCGACCACGCCCCCGGTCATGTATTCGCAGCCGTGATCACCAACGCCTTCGACAACCATGGTGGCGCCGGAGTTGCGGACAGCGAACCGCTCGCCAACTTTGCCCCGCAGATAAATCTGCCCTGAAGTGGCTCCGTAGCCGATGACGTTCCCCGCAATCACCGTGGTGGCCGGATCGAATGGCGCGTCATCTGCCGGGCGGACCACTATCTGGCCGCCTGACAGGCCCTTACCAAGGTAGTCATTTGAATCGCCAATCAGCCGCAGCACAATGCCCCGTGGCAAGAACGCCCCGAAGCTCTGACCGCCGGTCCCCCGCAAGGTGATGTCAATAGTGCCCGGTGGCAGCCCCTCGCCGCCGTAGCGTTTGACGACCTCATGGCCCAACATGGTGCCAACTGTGCGGTTGATGTTGCGGACCCGTTCCTCAATGAAGACCGGTTCGCGGGCTTCCAAGGCTGGCTCTGCCTGATCGATCAGACGGTTGTCCAAGGCCGCTTCCAGACCGTGGTCCTGTTCAACTTGGCGCCGCAAAGGCGAGTTGGACGGATTCGGGGACGGCTCCAAGATTGGGCTCAGATCGAGTCCGGCGGCCTTCCAGTGGGTCACCGCATCGGTGGTGTCCAGCAGTTCACTGTGGCCAACGGCCTCCGCCAGGGTTCTGAAGCCGAGCGCCGCCAGGTGCTCGCGGACTTCCTCAGCCATGAACTGGAAGAAGTTCTCAACATGTTCCGGTTGGCCGGCAAACCGGGCCCGCAGCTCTGGGTTCTGGGTGGCCACTCCAACCGGGCAAGTGTCCCGTTGGCAGACCCGCATCATGACGCAGCCCATGGCTACCAACGGCGCGGTGGCGAAGCCAAACTCCTCGGCACCCAACAGGGCACCGATCACCACGTCCCGGCCGGTCTTCAGCTGCCCGTCCACTTGAACGTAGATGCGGTCCCGGAGGTTATTGGCCAGGAGCGTCTGCTGGGTTTCGGCCAAGCCCAACTCCCAGGGACCACCAGCGTGTTTGATCGAAGTCAGCGGTGAGGCGCCAGTGCCGCCATCATGCCCGGAAATCAGAACCACATCGGCATGGGCCTTGGAAACGCCGGCCGCCACCGTTCCAACTCCCACTTCGGCCACCAACTTGACGTGGATACGGGCCGCCGGGTTGGCGTTCTTCAGATCATGGATCAGCTGTTTCAGATCCTCGATCGAATAGATGTCGTGGTGCGGCGGCGGCGAGATCAGTTGCACCCCTGGTGTGGAGTGGCGGGTCTTGGCCACCCACGGATAGACCTTGGCGCCGGGCAGTTGGCCGCCTTCACCAGGCTTGGCGCCTTGAGCCATCTTGATTTGAATGTCATCGGCAAAGGTCAAGTATTCGGCTGTCACACCGAACCGCCCGGAGGCGACCTGTTTGATGGCGGAACGCCGTTCCGGGTCATACAACCGCTCCGGCGCCTCGCCGCCCTCGCCAGTGTTGGATTTGCCGCCAATCCGGTTCATCGCGATGGCCAGCGTCTGGTGCGCCTCAATGGAGATGGAGCCGTAGGACATGGCGCCGGTGGAGAACCGTTTGATGATCTCTGAGGCCGGCTCAACTTCTTCCAACGGCACCGGCGGGCGCCCGGTCTTGAATTTGAACAACCCACGAATGGTGGCCAAGGCCTTGGACTGGTCGTCAATCCGGTGGGTGTAGCGCTTGAACAGGTCGTAATCTCCCCGGCGGACAGCGCTTTGCAGCTCAAAGATGGCGTCTGGCGTGAACAGGTGGGTTTCACCATCTCGCCGCCATTTGTACTGGCCACCGGACGGCAGAATGTCCAGTTCGGTGCCGGTAGCAGCCTTCGGATAGGCCTTGGCGTGGCGGGCGGCCACCTCTTTGGCGACCTGGTCCAGGCCAATGCCTTCCAGCCTGGAGGTTGTGCCGGTGAAGAACTGGTCCACCAGTTGCGAGCTCAAGCCGACGGCTTCGAAGACCTGCGCACCGCGGTAGGAGGACACCGTGGAGACGCCCATCTTGGACATCACCTTCAGCACGCCTTTGCCTAGGGCTTTGATCAGGTTCTGGGCGGCCCGCTCAGCGGACACATCCCGCAGTTGACCGGCCCGGGCCAGGTTCTCCACCGATTCGATGGCCAGATATGGGTTGACGGCGGCAGCGCCGTAGCCAATCAATAGAGCCACGTGGTGGACCTCGCGGACATCGCCGGCTTCCACCACCATGCCGATCTGGGTGCGGGTGTGGTTGCGCAGCAGATGGTGGTGCACGGCGCCGACCAGCAACAACGACGGAATGGGTGCCAACACCGCGTCCGAATCCCGGTCTGACAGAACAATGAACGTGGTGCCCCCAGCAACGGCGGCGTCCACCTCAGCGAAGATCTCTTCCAACCGGGCTGCCAGAGCCGCCCCACCGCCGGCCGCCGGGTACAACCCGCGAATCGTTTGGGCGGTGAACCCACCTGACCGTTTCTTGTACCGGCCGATGCGCGCCACCTTCTGCAATTCGTCGTCACCGATCACCGGATAGGACAGCACCAGTTTGTGGGCGTGATCCGGGCCATCGGTCAGCAGGTTCGCCATCGGGCCGATAGCCGTCGAAAGGGAAGTCACCATCTCTTCCCGGATGGCGTCCAACGGCGGGTTGGTGACCTGCGCAAACATCTGCGAAAAGTAGTCGAACAGCAAACGGGGCCGGTCGGTGAG
>JAIRTF010000126.1 GCA_031255075.1 Bifidobacteriaceae bacterium
ACCCTGGGGTGTGTAGCCGAGTACGCCGTTGTTGGTCTTGACACCGGTGGCCAGGGCGGTGGCGGCTGCGGCCGAATCGGTGGCGCCGTCATACACCCAGGGGAACGTGCCCCAGGCCAGGTCTGTGTCGTAGAAAGCCCGGCCGTTGGCCGAATAGTGGGACTGGGCCACCTGCACCGGCCAGCTTTCGTAAATCTGGTTTGGGGTGCCGGGCGCCCGGGTGATCTCACCGGTGGCGGGATCAACCGAAACCTGGGTATAGGTGGTGCCGGTTTCATACAGGTTGGCGATGTCGAATTCGTTGTACCCGGCGCCGTCCGAGATCAACACGATGATGTTCTTGGCGGTGGGTACGTCTTCCGCTTGGGCGGGGGCGGCCGCGAGTGGGGCGGCTATCAAGGTCAGGCCCAGGCCGGCAGCTGCCGCCGTTCTGGGGTGGACCCGGTGTCCGTTCAGTTTCATTCTCTCCTCATTTCCGAATTCCTGGTTCCGCGTTTGCGGAGCCGTGCGGCTCTCCGGGCTGTGGGCTGGCAGGCCTTACGCCGCCAGACCGCCGGGGCCGGGGCTCGGCGCCTCGCCGGGCCCGCTAGGAACTCTGGTGGACCGGGGTTACGGCGCATCGGGGCGAAGGTGACAGGCGAGTGAACAGCGGAACAACATTGGCGGCTGGTGCTCTTGGATTCGTGGGGCGGCCGGCTGAGGTGGTTTGGGCGGCCGCTGGTTTTGGCCCGGGATTTGCAGTGAGACGTGCCGCGCCGCTGGCCCTGTGGGCAGAGAAAGACCCCCCGCGTACCCGGTAGAGCTCACCTGCCCTTGCTGCCTTCCGGCCCTGGGGGGGTTCAGCGAGATGCCGCCACGCGAGGGGTCGGCCTCCAGACTAACTTAAGGCCGCAGGCGGGGCGTGGGCGCGGTTTGATTTGACGTACGCTGAGTGGGTCTTCGGCTGGTCTGGAGCACAGCACATCGATAATTCTGAGGAGTCGTAATGAGCCCATCCACACCTGACCTGGCTGACCAATTCCCGGACACCGTCAAAGTGGTGGCCGCCGGGTTTGCCACCTATGGCGGCCGCGAGGCGTTTGGCGGACCAGCCCGGACCGTTCGGTGCTTCGAGGACAACTCCAAAGTCAAAGAATTGGCTGGTCAGCCTGGCAAAGGCTGCGTCATGGTGGTTGATGGCGCCGAATCGCTGCGCAAGGCCCTGCTTGGGGACATGATCGCGGCCGCCGCGGCTGACAACGGCTGGGCGGGGTTCGTGATCGCGGGCGCCGTGCGGGATGTCGAGGTGCTCCGCACCCTGGACTTGGGCGTCAAAGCGATGGGCTCCATTCCATTGAAGACGGAGAAGCTGGGCCTGGGTGAGGTTGACATCCCGGTGGCGATTGGCCACGTTGAGATCAACCCTGGTGATCTGGTCTACGCGGACGCCACCGGCATAGTGGTGCTACCGGCCGAAACAGCCGTCTGACCGAACCGCTGGTTGGTTAGCTGGTCGGCTTCTTGGTCGGTTGCCTGGCCCGTTGCCTGGTCGGTCGGCCTGCAGATGACAGTCGGTCTAGCAGACCCCGTTGTACGGAACTTGTAGCCAGGCGGCCAGCCGCTTGGCGCGGCGGACTGAGCCTTTGGATGGGCTGACGTCCCACCACAGGCTGGCCAGAGTGCGGACCGCTACCGGCTCGCCTCTTCCTGGTTCCAGAATCAACAGCGGCACGTGGCGGGGAACCGCCAAGCGGCTCAGCGGGTCGCAAACCAGTTTGACGCCACGCACCTCGCGCAGGCTGATCGAATCTTTCAGGGAGAAGTAGAGCCGGCCGTCTTTTATCCACAGCGGGTCAAAGACGTACAACGAAAGCGGGACCAGGCCGCTGACCAGGAACCCTACGCCGCCCAACAGGCGTGCCCAAGGTGCCAGCGCGGCATCGTGAAAGCAAACCAGGCCAAACACCCACCAGATGGCTACCAAGGCGGTGGCGCCCAGGACCGCCATCGGGCTCCAAAACCATGAGATCTTGTGCCTTGAGCGACCTATCAGCGGGCCTCGGGTCATGGGTTCGCCGGGCCCAGGTGCCACCTCAAACTGGGCGATTATGGCGCCGAAGGTATCCGCTTCGGCCCATTGGATGGGGCCGGGTCCGCGGCCCATCTGGGCTATCAGACTGGGCGGAATGGACTGGGTCAGGGCCGTGTTCTTGCGGCCTTTGGTGGCATCCAGAGAGCCCTTGTGATTCCACCAGTGCCCGCCGCCTTTGGGGTGGGTCATACCGCCCCGGCACGCGCCCGATAAGTCAGTCACGTCAACACCTCTCCCTTCCGGCGCCGCAGAACGGCGCGGCCGCTGTTCAGGGCGAAGGCCGACACTTCAAGTAAAGCCTCCGTTTTGGGCGGTTTGTTGCGCCCAACGCCCCATAAGTAGCTGATTTTGGGTAATTTCACCGGTGCTGTGACCAATATCACACTGCCGATGCCGCTTGTCTGGGTTGGGGTGTTGGTTTGGATCGGGGCACTGGCTCGGGTTGGGGTGTTGGTTCGGGGCGGGGTGTTCGCCTGAGTTGGGTACCTGGCGGGTCGTCTTTGCTGGCTGGGGCGGTGTCAGAGGCGCGCGCTAGGGTTTTGGCATGAAGTTGATCCACACTTCGGACTGGCACCTTGGCAGGTGGCTGCACGGCGTTGACCTGCTGGAATACCAGTCCACCTATCTGGATCAGCTGGTCGAATTGGCTCGCGATGTCAAACCAGCGGCGGTGCTGGTGTCCGGGGATATCTATGACCGGGCGGTGCCGCCGGTGGGCGCCGTTGAACTGCTCCGGGATGCCTTGGAGCGGCTGACGGAGGTCACCACGGTTGTGATCACTTCTGGGAACCATGATTCGGCTGCTCGGCTGGGGTTTGGGGCCGCGCTGATGCGGCCGGAGCTGCGACTGGTGACGCGCCTAGACCAGGTTGGGCAGCCTGTTGAGTTGCCTGGCCCAGGCGGATCGGGCGGGGCGTTGGTCTATCCCATTCCCTATTTGGACGTGTTCGCCGCCCAAGAGGCGTGGACCGCGGCTGGGGAGCCGTGGGCGCCTGGTGGCGAATTGGCGCGCAGCCATGAGGCGGTCTTGAGCGCGGCGGTGCGCGCCATCCAGGCCGACCTCAGCCGCCGGGGTCTGGGCGGCGCTGGAGGCTCGGCGGGCGAAGGGCGGCCCGCTACGGTGGTCATGGCTCACGCCTTTGTGGTTGGGGCCAGCCCCAGTGATTCGGAACGTGAACTGACGGTGGGTGGGATCGGAACAGTTCCAGCCAGCGTGTTCAGTCGGTTTGACTATGCGGCTCTGGGGCACATTCACCGTCCGCAAGAGGTCAGGGGCGGGGCTGGGCAGGTGCTCAACTACCCCGGTTCGCCGTTGGCCTTCAGCTTCTCCGAAGCTGGGCATGTCAAGTCCACCTCGGTCGTTACATTGGGCAGCGGGCCACCGCAGTTGGAACGGATCCCGGCGCCGGTGCCGCGCGCGTTGGCTGAGGTGCATGGCAGCCTTGAACAACTTGAGTCCGCCGCCCACGATGAATTCCAGTCCATGTGGGTTTCCGTCACCGTCACTGATACGCAATTCCCACAGGACATGTACCGGCGGGTTCGCCACCGTTTCCCGCACGCCTTGCTGATCCGGCACGAGCCGAGTGGCGCACCGGCGGATCCACGCGGGCGAGTGGTCACCGCCCGCAGCGACCCGGTGGAGGTAGCTGCCAGCTTCCTGGAGTACGCGGGCGGACGCGCGGCATCGGCCGCTGAAATCGAGGAAGTCAGGGACGCACTGGCCGCTTTGGCGGTCGCTGGGGGGAGCCCGTGAAGCTTCACCACCTGAGTTTTGGGGCGATTGGGCCGTTTGCTGGGAGTCATTCAGTGGACTTCACGGCCTTTTCAGATGCGGGGCTGTTTCTCCTGGAAGGGCCAACTGGCGCCGGCAAATCTACGCTGATCGACGCAGTGGTGTTTGCGCTCTACGGCGCCATGGCGGATGCCGAGATCGACGCCCACCGAATGCGTTCTGACTACGCCGCCCCAGATCAAGAATCCTTTGTTGAACTGGTCTATGAGGTGGGCTCCGGCATCTACAAAGTTCGTCGAACGCCGCTCTATGACAAACCCAAACAGCGTGGAGTTGGCACCACGCGGCGCCAGGCCACCGCCCGGCTGTGGCGTCTGGACAACCCGGCAGACACCACTGGCGAGATTCTCACCACCCGGGTCGAGGAGGCCAGCGCGGAGGTAGCTAGAACTGTTGGTCTGACCCGCAAGCAGTTCGTTCAGACCGTGGTGCTGCCTCAGGGGAGGTTCGCCGCCTTCTTGCACGCCGGCAATGACGAGCGCCGGGCGCTGCTCCAGCAAATTTTCGGCACCGAGTTGTATTCGCGGCTGACCGAAGAACTGCGGCAGCGGCGCCTCGGAGCTGAACGGAACCAGGCCACGCTGCAGGCCAATCTCAACGCCTCACTTCAAGTTCTGTTCGCTGCCGCTGACCTGAGCGGAGAGGCACGCGAGCCCCTTGCTGAGGCAGCCGACCATTTGGGCTTGTCTGGTTCGGATGAGGGTCTGGAGCAGTTGGTGGATGGGCTGGTCAACTCGGCACAGGCTGATTCGGCAGCCCTGGCGGACAAGTCCAACCAACTGACCAGCCAAGCCGCCGCTCTTCAGACCGAATCAGATCAGGCCGCCAAGCTGGTAGAGACCGCCAAGCTGCGGGCCAGCCTGCTAGCCCGGCAAGCGGAATTGCAGGCACTGGCCAAGCAATGGCCGGCGGCTGAGGCACGGGTGTCCGCCGCCCGCAAGGCTCTGGCAGTTGTGCCGCTGCTGGACCAAGCGGAGCAGGCCGCCACCAAACTTGAGGCCGCCCAAGAGTCCGCCGCGGAGCTTGGCGTTCCTGCCGATCCGGCTGAGCACGGTCCTCTGCAAGCCGCCCTTGACCAGGCTGTGGCTGGGGTTCAGAAAGCCGAACAACAAGTCCAAGCCTCTGAGCGGTTGGAGGCCGCCACAGCCGCCTCTGACAAGGCGGACTTGGAGTTGGAGACTTTGCGGCGCGCTGCGGATGAGGCTGGCGAATCGGACGCTGCTGCCCAGGCCGCGCTGCGCAAGCAATCCGAAGAGGGACCGGCCGCCGTCAACGAAGTCAAGCGGCTGACCGAGCTGTTGGACCAAACCAAACAACTAGGCAAAGCGCGCCAGCATCTGGACCAAGCCACCAAGGTTCACCAACTGGCCCGCCAAGACTGGGACAAAGCCGCCGCCCGTGAAACCAAACTGCGGCGGCAACGGCTTGACGGAATGGCTGGTGAAATGGCCCTGGAGTTGAGCCCCGGCCAGCCATGCCCGGTGTGTGGATCAACAGCCCATCCCCACCCGGCCGGTTTGCCGGAAGGTCACATCTCCAAGGAAGAGCTGCTGGCGGCAGAAGACCAGCGGGCGGCCGCTGAGACCACCACCGAACAGGCAGCGCTGGCGCTGACCGAAGCCCGTGAAAGTCTGGCCGCCCTGGTGGGAGCGACCAACGGCACCACCGAAGCGGACGCGGACAAAGCTTTGAAGGCCGCCAGAACCCATTTGGTGTCTCTGGGTAATCCGACCGAATTGAAGGCCACTGCGGCATCCGCTGCCAAACAGCTGGATCATGCCAGGGTGGCGCTCGCCAAGGCGGAAATCACAGCCCGCAGGGCCCGCGATTCAATGGTCGAACTGCGGTCCGCAGCCGGCGGCATGGACCTGGCGGCCGCCACCGAAGCGCTTGACCAGGCCCGAGCCCAGCTATCGCTAGCCCGCCGGCGGCGTGATGCTGCCCAAGCTTTGACCAAGGCCGTTGAAACTCAGGCCGCAGCAGCAGCGGCGTCCACCGCTGCTCTAAACAAGGCAGGCTTTGAAGATGCTGGTGCCGTCCGCGAGGCGGCGCTGGATGCGGCCGAGGCGGACCTGATCGAACAACAAGTGCAGCAACAACGATCCGACTTGGGCGCCGTGGCGGCCCGTTTGGCTGAAGGCGACCTGGCGGAATCTAAAGCGGACCTGCCCGCGCTGTTCACCGCCGCTGAGGCAGCTGCGGCCCGCGCGCTGCAGGCCGCCGAATCGGCAGCCGAAGCCTCGGCCGCCGCCACCCGGGCCGTCCAAACCGCGACCAAAGTTGAATCCGCCGCCGCGGCAGTCAAAAACAGCGCGGCCGCTTACACCAAAGAACTCGGCCAAGCCGCTCCATTGAGCCGCGTCGCCGCCCTGGCCAGTGGCGGAACCGGCAACCTGACCGGCGTGGACCTAGCCACCTATGTGTTGCTACGGCGATTCCAAGACGTGGTGGCCGCCGCCAATGATCGCCTCGGACCCATGTCCGCTGGCCGCTATCTGCTGCAACACAGCGAAACCAAGGAGAGAACCCGCGAGCGGCGCACCGGCTTGGCGCTCCGCGTACTGGACAACCGCACCGGTCAGGCCCGCGATCCGCGTTCCTTATCAGGGGGCGAGACCTTCTACGTTTCCCTTTCCCTGGCGCTCGGTTTAGCGGATGTGGTCACCGCTGAAGCCGGCGGCATCGACCTCGAAACCCTGTTTATTGATGAAGGCTTCGGCGCCCTTGACCAAGACGTGCTGGATGCCGTCATGACTCAACTCGGCAAACTCAAAGC
>JAIRTF010000215.1 GCA_031255075.1 Bifidobacteriaceae bacterium
GGCCTGTCGCGTCCGCGGCTTCTTGGCCGGAGCGGCCACTGTCTCTTCGGCGGCTATGTCACTGGCAGCCTTGCCAGCTGCAGCCTTGGTGGTGGTCTTCTTGGCGGCTGTCCTAGTAGCTGCAGTCTTGGCGGCCGCTTCAGGAACAGCTGCGGCTTTGCTCGCTGCAGCCTTAGTGGTGGTCTTCGCGGTGCTTGTCTTGGTGGCACCAGCCCTGGCCGGAGCAGCATCACCAGCCGCTGCGGCCTTACCAGCCGCAGCCTTGGTGGCGACTGTCTTCTTGGCGCCAGCCTTGGCCGCTGCGGTCTTGGCGGAGCTGGCCACCTCGGCCTTGGCTGTGGCGGTCTCCTGCTTGGCGGCTGTTTGGCGGCTGCGGGAAGTTTTCGCTGTGGCGGCCGGCGCGGCATCGGCCACCGGGGCGGTCTGCTTGGCCTTGCTGACCGTGGCCTTGGCGGCGCGGGTGGGAGTCGTCTTGGCGCCCGTTTTGGCCCCGCCGGAAGCGGTCGCGGCCTTTGAGGCTGTCTTTGCTGTCTTCGGTGCGGTGGCTGAAGTAGCCCGGGTCACGCAACCAACTCCTTAAAACCTGGTCGGCCGCGGCAGATGCTTCGGCCCAAAATCCGTACCAAGGCGCGGCCTTCGTAGAACAGCATGACAACATGCCCATTCAGAGGGTGCGCGATGGATTGTCCACAATTATAACGAGTCGGCCACGAAGATTGTTCCCATCAGCCCACTGTGTTGCACCCAGCCCACCACGCCCGTTGCGCTGGTAGGGACGGTCAGCAGCCGGCGCTGGTCACCGCGCCCGGAAAGATGCCGTGTCGCAGCAACGCGGACACCAGAGCCGCCAGCTGTGGAGGGCTGTCAGTTTCCAAGGCCGCCGTGGCCCAAACGTCAGCCGCGGCGCCATCCCCCAGCCACCAGTACCAGGCCGCACCCAGGGTATAGCCAGGGCCGCGCCGGGATGGCATCTGGTGCGACAATAGCTGTCTGATCAGGTCCAACGCTGCCAGGCACAAGTCCTCATCAACGCCGGGTGAAGCCAGCGGGTTGAGGGTTTCGTCTTTGCCGCCCAGACCCAACAAGATGCGGGTCGCCGTGCCGGGTGGGCTGATGAAAGCCGTCGCCAAGACCGCGTCGCGGCCATGCGCCCGGGTGATCAGCGCCGCGATTCTTCCCAACGCCGGCGGCTCAATGGCGGTGCCGGGCTGTTCGGTCAAACGGTGGTGGGCTACCTGCCAGGTTTCCAGGCCCCGCACCAACCATTGGCAGTATTCGTGATCTGCCAACAGCAGTGCCCGGTCTTCAGCCCGGCGTTGAGCGGCCAGGGTCAGCTTCCGTTTGGCCGGCGGTGCCAGTTCGATTCGCCCCAATTGGTCGCGGGATTCGCGGGCCCTGACGCCCTGGCTGACATAGGCGGCGGCAGTTCGCGTGGATTGCAGGTCTGCCAAATCAAAGACCGGCCCAACCGGTTGGTGTTTGGCCGGGTCGAATTCGCCATACGAGCCATCGGTGGCATCCCAACACTCCAATACTGGCAGGTGATGCTCCACTGCGGCGATGAAATCCCAAAAGGCGCGATCGTTGCCGTCCAGGCGGTGACCGGGACGGCCAAAGCGGGCCACAAACACGGCGGCGGCCTCACTTAGAACCAGCGGCGCCAGGTGCCTATCAAGCCATTCGGTGGCCGGCGCGGCGGCAATCAAATCGAGGTCCAGCCGCATTGTCACGCCCAACCGGCCGTTGGGTGGTTGGATTCCCACCAGCACCACCGAGTTGGTTGGTTGGAAGCCGATTCGCGGAGCCAAAGAGGCCAACACCTCAAGCCCGCTGGCTTTTGCGATCACCACGGGTTCAGTCATGGCGCTCAGTCTGCCCCAGGGCCATTCGCCTTGGGCGCCGCTACCCCCGAGGCCTGTGGACAACTTCAGTTTGAACTGGGTTGACCAGGCGGGTTACCGGTTTGGTGGCCTTCTAGCCGCCGATGCCGCCGCCCGCTCCCCCGCCCAGGCCCAGCCGGTGACAGATGGCTTCCGTAGCCAGCGAAGTGTTGAGCGTGTAGAAGTGGACGCCCGGCGCGCCGGCCGCCAGCAGATCGCGCACCAAGCCCACCGACCATTCGATTCCCACCTGGGAGATAGCTTCCGGGCTGGCCGCAGATTCGATCTGTTCAGCCAAGGCGGTTGGCAGCGGTGCGCCGGAGAAGGCCTCCAGTTTGGCTACCGAGCTGGCGCCGGTAACCGGCATAACACCGGGAATGATCGGCAGCGTGGCGCCGGCGGCCTGGGCCCGGTCCAACAGTGCTGAATAGGCTTCGGCATCGAAGCAGACTTGGGTGATGGCGAACTGGGCTCCGGCCGCTTGCTTCATGGCCAGCACTTCCGCATCATGGGCCTTGGAACGGGCTGTCGGGTGGGCATAAGGGAAAGCGGCCACACCAATCGGCACATCGGTCAGGGATGCGATCAGCTCCACCAACTCGGTGGCGAACCGCAGGCCGCCGGGCTCTGGTTGCCAGTCCCCTTTTGGTCCACCCGGCGGATCGCCGCGCAGGGCCATGAAACCCTCCACTTTGGATTCCAGAAACCGTTCCACCAGTTCCACCAGCCGTGCCTGGCTGTGACCGGTCAACGTCAGATGGGCTACGCGGGCGGCCGGAGCTGTACCGGCCAGCTGTTCGGTGGCCCGCAACGAAGCCAACTGACGCTCTGCGTCGGTGCCACCCCCGCCGGCCCCATAGGTGACGGAGACGAAGTCCGGGTTGAGATGAGCCAGGCGCGCCACCCGCTCTGCCAGACGTTCTGCAGCGGCCTGGTCCTTGGGCGGAAAGAACTCAAACGAGACTGACGGCCGGGGGCTGTTCAACGCATCCAACACTCGCACCCCGCCAACCTACCCGGCTGGGGCCGGGTCGCGAAATGCCTGGCGGCGCGGCATCGGGCACCTGAAGCCCGGTTTGGCAGCCAGGCGCCACCTCCCGAAGTGCTCGAATGTGCGCCGCCCGGTTACGCTTGCTGTGTGGCGGAGCCCTACCCGGTTGACGAATTCGTGGCCCAGGCGTTGCTTGAACGTGACACTCACCTGGCCGCGATTGTCCGGACGCTCGCCAAATACGGGTTCCCGGCGCTGCTCGGATTCGCCGGCATCAACCGGGCCCGGCAAGGCAGCACCAACGCCTTGACCAAACTGATCGGCGTGTCATATTTGGCTCACGGTGGTGCCGAAGCACCAGGCGCCATGACCACTCGGCAGACCGCGCTGGTAGCCACAGCCCAAGAAATGTTCCGGGACGCCTCGCTGGTACATGACGACCTGATGGACAAGTCTGACACTCGGCGTGGACGGCCGTCCCTGCACCGGCACTTGGAGGACCTCCACCGCGAATCCGACTGGTTGGGTGATTCAGCGGAAATGGGTGTCTCGCTGGCCCTGATGATTGGTGACGCCATGTTGATCATGGCAGACACGCTGATCGGCAAAGCCCTCGGTTCTTTGGAAGCGCCACAAGCCACCTACATGCTGGACCTGCACCATTCGACGCGCATAGAACAAGTGCTGGGGCAGGCCATGGACACCATCTACCCGTACCTGCCGGACCTGGAAGACCCAGAAGAAGTGATCCAGCAGGCTCTGGCCACAGTCCAAGCCAAGTCCGCCCGCTACATGGCCGGCACACCGCTGGCTTTGGGTGCGGCCGCGGCCGGTGCCGACCGCGGCGAATGTGACGTGATGATGCAGGTGGGCGTGCGTTTGGGAGAGGCTTTCCAGTTGCGCGATGACGTCCAAGGAGCCATCGGTGACGCGGCGGCGGCCGGCAAACCCGTTGGACAGGACCTGATTGACGGCAAACGCACCGTGCTGATTGGGCTGACCATGCGACTGTTGCCGCCCTCTGAACGGCGGGCCTTCATGGGCGCACTGCTGCGCGGCAACGCCCCACCGGTGGAGGCGCGGGTCCAACACATGCAAACTGTGATCCGCCAATCCGGGGCCGTTGACCAGGTCGAAGCGATGATTGAGGGACGCCGGACCCAAGCCTTCGAGATCCTTCAGACCTCCAGCCTGGACCCGGTGGGCCAAGAAGCGATCCGCCAGATGGGTGACTGGCTGCTAACTCCGGCCCGCATCTGAGTTGGTCCGGCGGCGCTTTCAGGCGTGGTGAGGCGGCCTGTCGTGACCATTTGAGAGGCGGCGGATCTGGCTCCTCAACGGCCTGGTTCTTAGGCGTTTTGCGGGGAAAGGCCGTAGACTCGCGCTCGTGAGTGCACCGCCGTCTGATCCGCTGGTTGGCCAGCTGATTGACGCGCGCTACCGAATCGACTCACGCATCGCCCGTGGTGGCATGGCCACCGTTTACCGGGCTACCGACACCCGTTTGGACCGCCCTGTGGCGGTCAAGATTCTGCACCCGCACCTGGCTGAGGGCCCCAAGTTTGTCGACCGGTTCCGCCGCGAAGCCCGGGCCGCCGCCCGGCTGGTCCATTCCGGCATTGTGGCCGTCTACGACCAGGGCACCTGGGGCGGAGCGCCCTATCTGGTGATGGAACTGGTGGAAGGCCCCAACCTGCGGACTTTGTTGACCGAATCTGGCCTGCCACCAGTTGGCAAAGCCTTGGATTTGGTCTGCCAGGCTTTGGAAGCCCTGGCCGTGGCTCATACCGAAGGCTTTGTCCACCGGGACATCAAGCCGGAGAACATCTTGTTGACCACCGCCGGGCGGGTCAAAGTAGCTGACTTTGGCCTGGCGCGGGCGGTTTCCGAGGTCACGGCCGCCAGCTCTGGAGTGGTCTTGGGCACGGTGGCCTACCTGTCTCCGGAGTTGATCGCCGAAGGTGTCGCGGACAAACGGGCAGACATTTACGCCTTTGGCGTGGTTCTGTTCGAATTGCTGACCGGCACCCAACCATTCCAAGCCGAGGCCCCCATTCAGGTGGCCTTCCAACATGTGCATTCCGATTTCCCGGCGCCATCCAGCCGGGTGGCTTGGCTGCCTCAGGAGATCGATTCGCTGGTCTTGTCCCTGGCGGCCAAGGATCCCAAACGCCGCCCCGAGGACGCCACCGCTGCCTTGGCCCTGGTCAGAGCCGTCCGAGCAGTGCTGCCACCAGAGATTTCCTCGCGCGCGGCCATAGCACCGCCTCCCCCGCCGTTGGAACCAGACCCGGCGGACAAGGCCGGCAATCCCCCGCCACCTCCGCCTCCACCAGGTACCGATGCCACCGCAGACGGCTCGGCCGAGGGCTCCGCCGGTGGGCCGGGCGGACCGGTTGCGTCTGCTTTGGGTGACCTGTTTGCGGGGGGCGATGCCGCGGCATCGGCCACCGGAGATACGGACGCTCTGCAGACCCCAGGCACGGGCGGCACCCGGGCGTTACCCTTGGCCACGCTGCCGCCACCTCCACCACCAGCAGCTTCGACACCAGCCAAACCGCGCAAGAAGCGCGGCCTGGCGTTCCTCTGGTGGCTGGTGCCGCTGATCGTCTTGGCCGCCGGCGGCGGTAGCGCCGCGGTCTGGTACTTCCAGGCCGGCCCCGGCTCGTTGATAGCAGTCCCGCACCTGGTTGGCCAAACCCGTGAAGCCGCCGAGGAGGCCCTCAAAGGCGTCGGGCTGGGGGTGCGTATCTCTGAGGCTTTTGATGACTCCACCGCCGCTGGCCGGGTGGTCAGCTCTGACCCGAATGAGGGCCAACGGCTGGCCAAAGGACAGATAGTCAACCTGGTCATCTCCAAGGGCGTCGAAATGGCCACCATCCCCGAAGAAGGGCTGGTAGGCCAAAACTTTGAACAAGCTTCCGAAGCTTTGCGCCGGGCTGGTTTTGACGGCGAGATTTCTGCAGTAGACGGCTGGAGCACCACCGAACCAGCCGGCCGGGTGCTGGCCGTTGACCCGCCTCCTGGCCAAGCACCCCACAACGCCACCATCAAGCTGACCGTCTCCAATGGCCCCGAACCGGCCGAGATTCCCAAGCTGACCGGACTGACCATGGAAGAGGCCGCCGCCGAGGCAGACAAGCTGGAAATGAAGGTGGTCCAATCCGGCACGGAATACTCCGAAGAGGTCCCGGAGGGCCAGATCATCTCCCAGACTCCGGAACAGGGCGCCTCCGGCCATCGCGGCGATCAAATCTCCGTTGTCACATCCCTCGGGATGCCGTTCGTGACCGTCCCCAACGTGGTGGACCTCCCGACCGATCAGGCCATTGCCGCGCTTGAAGCCCAAGGCTTGAAAGTCAACCGCACCGGCGGCCTGGTGATTCTGAACCGAGTCAGCCAATGCACCCCCGGCGCTGATGAAAGGGTCCGCAAGGGCTCCACCGTGACCATAGTTGTGGTCTGACACCCCCCGCCCAAACCGGGCCCGCGCACCTCACTCCATTTGCTAGGCTTCTTGGGCTGGCTGCCTCATTCGGCAGCCATCACGGGCTGTGGCGCAGCTTGGTAGCGCACTTGACTGGGGGTCAAGGGGTCGTGGGTTCAAATCCCGCCAGCCCGACAATTGTGATGTCTCGGGACATGGTTTACGTCATGTGTCGGGTGATTGTTCACGCTGTGCCCCGCCCTCTTCCCAACCAAAGTGACAATTCTGTGTTCCGCTGACACAAACCTGTCACTTTTGCTGCCTCTCGCAGTCAGCCGCATCCGAGCTGTACTCCGTGACCTGCGCTTTCGCATTTCGCGGCCAGCTGTTGCCGGGCTCTCAGCTCCCCCAAGTGACAGCTTCGCGCCCCGCCCGCACAAAACTGTCACTCCGCTGCGTGTCCGCCGGTGGTCGGGGCGAGGGGTGGGACAGATGAAGCTCGCCGGGCGGATAGTTAGGGGGCGGGTTAGCCTTTGTGCGTGGGCTTGGAAAGGCGACCGTCGGGAACCTCATCAGTGTCTCGACCGCAACTTGGGTGTTCGCCCAGTTCGCTCAGCACGGTGGCAATCGTGACGCCGGACGGAGGTCTCTTCAGTGAGCCTTCTACCGCAGGTCTGGCTGCGAGCGCCGAACAGGGCGTGCCCCGATGGTCTTGATCATATTCTCTGGCTGTGCGGGCCTTCTGCTTGTTCTTGGCGTGGTGCTTGTGGCGGGGAAGGGCGCAATGCTGATCGCTGGGTACAACCAGATGAGCAAGACCGAACGGGCACAGATCAACACCCAGGCGCTGACTCGATCCACGGGTCTCATGCTGCTGGTCGAAGCCGTCATCACCGAGGCTGTCGGACTAGCAGCTCAATTCAATGTCATCTGGGCTGCCCTGATCCTGACCGCCGCCATTCCAGCTGTCGCCATCACCTGGATCATCCGGCTCCGACACTCCCCGCACCTGCGAGTCAACCCCCTGCCCAACTCCTGAACCGCTGGCCGAGCCAAAGGACTCCGACCCTTCAATGCGCCACAGGTGGAGAACAACCCCAAAAGGGTTCGCGCGACAACCGGGAAGCAGCCACCGGATGGCGCGTCCTTCGGAACACCGTTGTCATGAACCCGAGCCCCATCAACTGGGGGCGGCGTGTCAGAGGGTGAGGACTGTTAGGCCTTTGGATTTGCTGGCGGTGGCTAGGGCGGTGTCGAAGGTGGCCAGGGTTGCTGACAGGTGGTCGGCGGCGTCTAGCACGCAGCAATCCGGGATCTTGAGCGCGGATGCCGCCCGGGCCGCACCTAGACGGTAAGGGTGTTCTGAGTCCGGCTCCCAGACCTGGATTCCGATTCGAGAAATCGCCGCCCGCAACTCGTCCTCTACTCCAGCTTTGCCCGCTCCGACTGCGCATTCGGCAAGGGTCAGCGGATGGATCATCAGCTCATCTTCGGTGTCCAGAATGTCCAGGGCCGCCTCACCATGAACATGTCCATGTTCGAGGAACGCGATCAGAACGTTGGCATCAACAACAATCATCAGTCCCAGTCTTTGCGCAGCTCAGATAGATAGTCGGGCGGGTAGACGTTCTTGAAGCTGCCCTGCATCTGTTCCAGAGCGCGTCGCCGCGTTACACACTTGGCCGCCTGCTGCGCCTCCAAACGGACGGCCCCCATCTCCATCAACCGCGTGGCCAATTCGGATCGCTTGGCCTGCGGCCATTCCGCAGCTGCCACCTCAAGCGCGTGCCGAACCGGCTCCGTCTCCGTGATCTGCAACCGTGGAAGTACCGTAGGCATAACCCAAGTGTACCACCCTGCCCCAGGTGACCCACCGACTCTCCGTCCTGCCCATCCGCGCCAGATCCGCTCTTCTGGCCCGTAGAGCTCCCCCACCTTCACGCAGAGCCAGAGTTGGTCGCGGACCATCCCATTCGGCGCGCTCTGCACGTTGCGTCCTAAGAGCGCCGCATTCCCCTTGGCTGAATCTCAAGAACGCTGCATTTGGGGGCTTTGCGGTTTCTGATGGGCGATGCCGCTGGGGACCGTTTTCGTACTGGGGTTCCGCGCGCTTTGCCTTAACATCGGTCCATTTGGGGCAGATCCGTTTGCGCCGACGGATAGCGACAATCCACGATGGGCTCATGCCACACCTACATAACCCCATTGACAACTCGACCAGGCCGATTCGGCGCTCCAACCGGTTTGCCCCACGGATGGCCGCCGTCTTGGCGGTGGCGACTGCCACCATCACGCTGGGAACGGCCGCGCCTGCCGCCAGCGGATCACCCAAGCCCCTGCTGGCCTTCCCGGCAGCGCCAGCCCAAGAAGCTTCTACGCCGATCACCCAAGCCGAACAGGCAATCCTTGACCGGTTCGACACCGACTATGTCATCAGCCACATTCGTCACATCGAAGACAACATCGGCCCGGGCGTTGGCGGCAGCCCGGCGGAGCGGCACCGGGCAAGCTACCTAGCGGGCCAACTGGCTGCGCTGGGATACGGGCCGTGGACCAAAGCGACGGCGTCGGATGGCGTGGCCGATTACTTCCAAGAGTTCGCCGCCACCCAGGTGGCGGCCACTATCCCAGGCTCGGTAACCATTGGTGGCCGCGAATTCCCTGCCAACGGCCCGGCCTATCGCCAAGACGGCGTCTACCAGGGATTCAACGTCCCCGAGGTGAGCGGCCCCAGCATCTACTTCGCCACTCCAGACGAAGCGACCGCCGCTCCGGCGGCAGAAGTAGCCGGCAAGGTTGTATTGACCCATCGCCCAGCTGGCACCCAAGGGCGGACCGCCTATGCGGCGGCGGCCGCCACCCTTGAAAGCCATGGCGCCGCAGCAGTGGTGTTCTTCCACCCCAAGTACACCATCGACGCCAATGGCGCCACCTCCGCTGAGAACACCTTTTCAGCTGTCACCACCGGCGCACCAATCAACATTCCAGTGGTGTTGACCTCCTACTTCGACGGCCAGACGATACTTGACACGTTGAGCGGACCGAGCGGCATCGGCAGCCAAGAGGTGGTTGTGCGCAACGCCCGGGGCACCACTTCGGTCAACGTGCTGGCGGTCAAACCGGCCATTCAGCCAACCGAACGGACCGTGATCATTGGCGGACATCTTGATTCGCGGACCGGCACCGTGGGCGCCAATGACAATCTGTCCGGACCGGCGGTGATCTTGGGCATAGCCAAAGCCATCCGAGACGTGCCCACCACCTACAACGTGGTGTTCGCCTTTTGGGGTTCGGAGGAGCTGGGATTGGTCGGCTCAAAGGCCTTCTATGCGACCACCCTGGAACCGAACGATTTCTCAAGCAACATAGCTGCCTATTACAACCTGGATATGGCGGCCACCGCCCAAGAATCCAACGCCTACCTGACTATCCACACCCCCTACCGCGACACTGCCAATGGCAACGCGCCGCTACGCAGTTCGGCTGGCGACACGGTAGCTGTCCAGGCGGAACGGTATTGGGATTTCGCCAACGGTGCCGGCCAGCTTGACACCTGGTGGAAGAAGGAGTGGATAGACCCAGCCACGAACAGTGTGGCCGTGGTGGGGTTGGAATACTTCGGCAACTGCTCAGACCACGCGTCCATTGCCGGCGCCAACGCCTCACCCCGGGTGGAGTTTGATGACGCCATTCCGCAGGTCTACACATTTTGGCGAGGCGGGGGCATCAACACCGGCAGCAGCAACGTGACCGAACTCAACTACCAC
>JAIRTF010000226.1 GCA_031255075.1 Bifidobacteriaceae bacterium
GGATCATTGACGCCTTTCACGCCGTCTTCTTCCATCTCGAAACAGCCCACTTCTTCGGCTGAACCGAACCGGTTCTTGGTGGCGCGCAGCCAGCGCAGAGCCGAATTCCGGTCCCCTTCAAACAACAACACCGCGTCCACCAGATGCTCCAACGTTCGCGGCCCCGCCACCGAACCGTCTTTGGTGACATGGCCCACCAGCAGGCAGGCCATGTCACAAGCCTTGGCTGCTGTCACCAAGGTGGAGGTGACCGCCCGCAGGTGGGTCACCCCACCTGGGGTGCCGTCCAATTCGGGTGCTACCACCGTCTGGATTGAATCCACTATCAGCAGCTCCGGCCGTTCTGAGGCGATCAGTGCCTTGACGGCGGTCAGCTCGTTGACGGCGCCGAGTTTCAGACCAGGATGGGTGGCGCCGATTCGCCGCCCCCGGGCGGCCACCTGGGCGACGGATTCTTCCCCGCTCACATAGAGCACCCGCCGCCCAGCTGCCGCCGCCCGGGCCGCCACATCCAACAACAGCGTTGATTTGCCAACCCCCGGTTCGCCACCCACCAGCACCGCCGAGCCAGGCACAATCCCGCCGCCCAGCACTCGGTCCAGTTCCTCAACGCCGGTGGCCCAAGCCTCAGCCGTGGCCGCCGCCACATCACAAATGGCCTGCGGAGGTGCCACCACCCCGGCGGCCGCCCGCACCCGCCGGTCATCCAGGCCGCCGGTCGCCACCACCGTCAACGAATCCCAACTGCCGCACCCGCCGCAGCGGCCAAGCCACTTGGCCGAACCCCAACCGCATTCGCCGCACTCAAAGCGTGAGCCGTTCGTCTTAGCCATATTGGCAACCTACAAGACACCACTGACACCGTTTTGACCTGCGGTTTCATCAAATCAGGCAGCCTGGGTCTGAAGGCAGGCCAGACCTGCCGCAGCCGAACCGAGACCCAACGCACTCAGCGCGGTAGGTTGACTCCATGGGGTCCATCACCTTGCCGATTGGCACCGAACTGGGCGGCTATGTGCTGTCCGGGGTGATCGGATCAGGCGCCTCCGGCACCGTCTACCGAGCCAAAGACGCAGACAACTTGACGGTCGCATTGAAGCTGCTCCATCCTCACATGGCTGCCAACGCCTCATCTCGTCAACGTCTGCGCCGGGAGGTTCGGGCCCAACGTTCGATCCGTTCACCATTTGTGGCGCAGGTGGTGGACGCGGAGCTTGACGGGGCTGAGATCTTCATTGTGACCGAGCTGGTCGAAGGCGTCTCCCTAGCTCGGGACATCACCGACAACGGGCCCTGGGCGGCCGATTCGCTGGCTGCGCTGGCCCTTGACCTAGATGAGGCCCTGGATGCGGTTCACCAAGCCCAGGTGGTCCACCGCGACATCAAGCCTTCAAATGTGGTGCTGTCGCGCGATGGCCGCCCGGTCTTGATCGACTTCGGCATTGCCCAAGATGTCGATGAAGGCCGCCTGACCGGCACTGGCCTAGTTGCCGGCACCCCCGGTTTCGTGGCGCCGGATCTGTTGCGCGGCGGCCGCCCGACGCCCCAGTCAGACCGCTGGGCGGCGGTAGCGTTGCTGCTCAACGCTGCCACTGGCCGCCAACCGTTCGGCTCCGGTGCCATTGAGGCGGTGCTGGCGCGCGTCATCGACGGGCAAGCGGATGTGGAGGGGCTGCCGGAACATATCGCTGAGGCCTTCCTCCAGGCGCTGCGTCCTGATCCGGACCGCCGGCTTTCCCTGACCGACCTGGCTCATGTCATCTCGCCAAGCCGTTTGTCGGGGCTCTTGGATGACGAAGAACTGCCGCCAACCCGTTTGTCGCCAATTGGCCAGCCCTATGAGGACGTCACCGAACACCTCTGGACCAAGCCGCCGGTGATGGATTACCGGGCGGTGGTGGCCCGCAGCCGTGCCCCAGAACCCGCCGCCCCGCCGGTCTACCCGCCGGCCGCGGAGGTCTCCCAACCGGTGCCCGATGCCGCACCGCCGCCTCTGCTTTCGCCTTACCCCCCAGCCCCTAAACCAACACCGCTGGTCACCGGCGGGTTGGCGGTGGTGGTGACAGCTGCGGCTCTGTATGTGCCGGTGGTGGCAGCGGTGGTGGCCGCCGTTGTGCTGATTCTGGTGCGATCGGTTTGGGTGGGCGCTGAAGCGGTGGCCGCTCGGCGGTTCAGACGGGGTTGGCGCGGCGCCGAGCGGGCCCGAACGGCGCTCGGTTTGCCTTGGTATTTGGCGCGCGGCACGCTCGGAGCCTCACCGGCCTTGGTGTTGGGATTGATAGTCGGCTGGGGCGGCTACCTGCTGGTGGTCAACCTGATGGATGAGGCACCGCTGGGGCCCGGTCTGGCGGCCCTGGCCGTAGCCGCCGGTCTGGTGACCACCTGGTGGGGCCCATCCGGTTTGGAGACCAGACGCGGCAGTTGGACTGTGATTCGGTGGCTGGCTCCCAGCGCCTTGGCACGCGTTGTTGCTCTGGTGGCTGCCGGGGCTGCGGCGGCTTTGATGATCATTCTGCGATTCTCCTAACCTAGGAGTTCAGCCCCTAGCCGCGCCAGCCAAAGCCCTGATCGTCAGGTAACGCGGTCCCATACCGGCCGCCGGTAGCGGTGGTGGGGGTCGCCAGAGCGGGCCGCCAGTGGGCGCGTCCGGCCGTTTCATTGGTTGAGGCATAAGGAGGCGGTTCCCAGCCAACTCACAGCCGCCGCCACTATTGTTGAGCGCATGAGCCAAGACCGGCCATCCAAGAAGACGCCCCAGCGAACTGGCGCCGCGCGCGGCGGTGCCGGTGGCGGGGCCTCCTGGCGGTTGCTTCAGCCGTGGCTATCGCTGGTTGCGAGGCTCGGCTTGGCAGCCACTTTCCTGGTGGCGGCCTGGCCCAAGTTTGGTGACTTGGCGGCCAGCCAAAGAGCGGTGGCGGCCTACGAGTTGTTCCCACCGGTTTGGAACAATCTGTTCGGTGTAGCGGTGCCGATAATCGAGGTGGCCGTAGCGCTGTTGTTGTGCGTCGGTTTGTTGACCCGCTACTCGGCGGCATTGTTCGGGTTGATGATGGTGGCTTACATTTGCGGCATTATCTCCGCCTGGAGCAGGGGTCTGAGCATTGACTGCGGCTGTTTTACTCCCGGTGGCGAGCTGGCGCCCGGCGAGGCCACCAAGTACCTTCAGGATGTCCTCAGAGATGTGGGGCTTGCTGTGGTGGCTGCCTATTTGACGGTATGGCCACGTTCCAAGCTGTCTGCGGATAGTGTTATGAAGCTGGATCCCGTGCCCAGAACAAAGGATTGAGATGGCCGAAGCCAAAAGCAAGAAGATCAGCGCCCAGGAGCGCGCCCGCCAGGCCGCCCTGGAAGAAGCCAAGAAGATCAAGGCTCAGCGCGAAGCCAAAGAGCGCCGCATGAAGATGATTGGCCTGGTCGCGGTGGTGGCCGTGGCCATCATTGTGGCGGTGATCGTGGTGCTGGTGCTCCAAACCACCAACGGCCCCGGCTTTGACGAGATCGAAGCCAAACCGACCGGCGCCCAAGAAAGCGGCGCCTTGCTGATTGGCCAGGATCTGGTGGTTGGCGGTCAGCCGGCCAGAGGCGATGATGTGGTGGTGCTGCGGGTCTACTCCGACTACATTTGCCCAGGTTGCGGTTCTGTTGAAGGGCGCCTGGGTCAGCGTATGGAGGACATGGCGGCGGCCGGGCAGATCCAACTGGAGATCGCTCCGCTGGTCACCTTGGATGGCCAGTCGACAACCAGGTACTCGTCGCGCGCCACCGATGCCGCCATGGTGGTGGCGAATTACTCACCGGACAAGTTCTTGGCTTTCCACAAGCTGCTGTTTGCGAATCAGCCGCCGGAGGGTTCGGCCGGCCTCAGCGATGACGAATTGAAGGACTTGGCCCGCCAGGTCGAGGTCCCCGAAACGACGATTGAGCGCTTCGGCAATGACGAGTTCGCCGAATGGATTGCCTACGCCAACTCCCAAGCCCAAAAGCAGCCCGTTCAGACCACGCCTTCGTTGTGGATGGGCAAGTCAGATTCAGATTTGACCTTGGTCAAGAATCCAGGCTCAATCAACTTGGACCGGGCCAGGCAGCGTGTCCTGGCCGGCCAGGACCTCAACCAGGAGTGAGATGCCGTTGTGAGCAAACCAGACGAACCGACCGCTGAACCGGGCAACAAGGACGGCCAAACGGCCGATCCGCCCAAACCAACTGAGCCGCCGGTCAGTGTGGCTCAGGAATGGGCTGCCCGCAAGACCGCCTCAGGGCGCCAAGGCCTCCTGGTTGGGCTGATAGCTCTGGTGGTGGTGTTGGCTGTGGTCGCGGCGGTTTCCATCACTTTGCTGATCGCCGAGAAGTCGAAAGAACCGGTACCGTCCCCTGACCCGTCCCCCGGCTCGTCCGATGCCGCCGGGCCGAGCAAACCGGCCGGCGCGCAACCCAACGGCGGAATCCTGTTGGGCACCAACCTGGTGCCCGGCGGCCCGGCGCCCTCAGCCGATGAAGCGGTCACAGTCGAAGTGGTCACCGACTTGCTGTGCCCCTGGTGCAACGTTTTTGAGCAGGCCCACGAACAGAACCTGATGGGCATGGCCCAAGCCGGCGAGATCCGTCTGGTCATCCACCCGGTCAACAACCTCAGAGGTTTTAACGACGATTATTCGTGGCGGGCGCTGCTGGCCCTGGAGACGGTCGCAGCGATGGAACCGGACAAGTTCTGGGACTTCTACCAGGCGCTATGGGAGGCTCAGCCGGAAGGCCACGACAACCAACGCGACGACTTGACAGATTCGGAAATCGCCCAGGTGGCCAACCGGGCCGGCGTCAGCCAAAAGGTAGTTGACCAATTCGCAGACTCTCCGGTCACCGAATGGGCCCGCTGGTCCTCAGACGAAGGTATGAAGACGCTGGCCAACGTTGGCCGGGGCACGCCCTCAGCGATGATGTCCTTTGCCGGTTCTGAACCGGCGCTGTGGGGAGGCTGGCTGCTACAGGGCACAGATGAGAATGGCCAAGAGGTGACCGTTCCTGGCGACTTGGCCGGCGCCATCGCCCGGGTCAGGGGCGGCGAAGCTCCAGACGCGGCGCCAGAAGGGTAGTTCTCAGACCGTCGCCACGGCCCCTAATGCGCCGGCTGGGGGCTGGGCGATGCCGCGCCGCGCCACTCCCCAGGGGTAGAGTTGGCGTCTGCGCCACCTTAGCTCAGTGGTAGAGCTCCCGCCTTGTAAGCGGACGGTCGTGGGTTCGAGTCCCACAGGTGGCTCCAAGAACTGGGTCGGGGGCTGCCCCTTTGCTTCAATTCGTCCCACCTGTTGGCCTTATCCATACCGCCCACTTGGCCGTCCAGACCGATGGCTACCGTAAGGGCTGAGACCAGCGGTTCTGGATGTTTACATCCGATCTTCTAAGGGGTGGCTATGGCGAATCACAGGCGTCAACGCAAAACGACCAACCAGCCGGACGTGTCAACAACGGCGCCCGCGGCTAATGGTGGCCTACGGCTCCGCCGCGGTCGGTTGTCGGTGGCTCGGCTTGGGGCTATGGCCGGCGCCGCTATCCTGGTGTTGGCGACGGCCGTAGCGGCTGGCCCGGAGACTGCTTCAGGGCAGGTGCCGGTGCCGAGTGTCGATAGCGGGATCGGTGTCATAGCGGTCAGGGTTGGCGGCGTACGCGACCCCCAGACCTCAACCGTCTCACCGCTGGCCGGGGTGAAGCTGGAACTGTTGGATGGTTCAACAGACCAAATTGGCGCACCCATCGACGAAGCCTGGGCCAGCTGTGAATCCGACCAGGACGGCGATTGCGTCTTTGAGGTGCCGGACACCGGCACCGGCGGAGCCAACCGTGACCGGCGCTTCTGGATCCAACAAACTGACACCCCCGCCGGCTACTTCAATGACGCCAAGCTGGTGACCAGTGCCAACGGCAACACCTTCGAGGAAACCAGCTACGCGGCGCGAACCGGCACCCAACTGCGGGCCGGCGAGATCTACGCTTCGACATCGGGCTTCATGGCCGGGGCCACCGGTGTCTACCGGTCCAGCGGTATTTGGCCCGAATCGCTGGACAACCCGCCCTACCCGGACCGTTGCGGACTGAACGTGGCCCTGGTCATGGACCTGTCCTATTCGGTGGAGCCGGACCAGGCGAAACTGAAAACCGCCGCCACGGCTTTGACCGGTGCCCTTCAGGGCACACCATCCCAGGTGGCGCTGTTCACCTTCGGATCAAGAGCCCCAGCCAGAGGCGCGGAAAACATCAACCGTCCGCTGACGCCGGTCTCCACCGCTGAAGGTGTGGCTCTGGTGGACGGGTGGATCAATGGTGTGTCGGTGCCACAAGTCGCCGAGGCGACCAACTGGGACCGCGGCCTGATGCAAGTGGCCCAATCATCTGACCAGTTCGATGTGGTGATCGTTATAACGGACGGCAACCCGACTCGTTACGGCCTGGACGGCTTGGGTACGGGCATCCAAACGCGTTTCATCGAGATGGAGAATTCCATCTTCTCCGCCAACGCTGTCAAGCAGATCAAGAACGCCCGCATCGTGGCGGTTGGTGTGGGTGATGGCGCCACAACCCCGGGTGACAACCTGGCCGCCATCTCTGGACCGGAAACTGGCAACCCCAACGCCAAACTGAACGACTACTACCAGAAGTCTTGGGATGACGCCGTCGCCACCCTCAGCCAGGTCGCCTTGACTGGCTGCACGGGCTCGCTGACCGTGGTCAAGCAGATCGTGCCGAAGGCCGCCACCAGCGGCGACGTCACCGGCGCCCAACCAGCCGGCGGCTGGGACTTCGCCCTGTCCGGGACTGGGGCCACGATCAGCGGCCCCACCACCATCACCACGGCGGCGGCTACCGGCGGCGCGGCGGCATCGTTCGAGGTAGACCCAAGCGCCCCAACCTCGACCATTTCCGTCATCGAAACCGTCCAAACCGGTGCGTTCGATCCGTTCCCGGTTGACACCGGTTCGGGGCTGAAGAACGCGGACTGTGTCGACCTGCGAACCACGCCGCCCACGCCGCTGCCCGTAACCGATTCGGCGGCGGTGAGCACCTATGGCTTCTCCGTCCCGGTCAGCCAGGCGGCAGCCGTATCCTGCACCGTCTACAACCAGCCCCACACCAATGAACCGGCCTCCGTCAAGGTCTCCAAGGTGTGGGAGATAGTTCAGATTGACAGCCAAGGCAACCAACTGCCGGGCACCGTGGTGACCAGCTTTGATGATCCGAACCAGCCGGGCGAATTCTCTGCCGGGCTGAAGGTGGTCTTGGATGATGGCAGCCAACCGGTCAACCACGGCGACATGTCTTGGGGGACGGCCTATTCGGGGATGCTGGAAAGCTACATCCTGAAAGTCGATGAAGACCCAGTGCCGCAGATCCCGATTGGTTGCCAGGTGCTGTCAACTGGCGTGACCGGCCAACCAAACGGTGCTGGCTCCATGAGCCTGATCGCTTCGACGCCGTTCTCCAGCTTCAACTACACCCTGATCCCAGGGCTGAACCTGTTCCAAGTCACCAACCGGATTGGCTGCGCTACCCAGCTGTCGCTCTACAAGACGTTCGATTCTTCGACCGGCTCGGCCGTTTCGACCGACTGGCTGCTGACCGCTACGCCCGCTGATTCGAGCGCCCTGCCCGGCCCCTCCGGCCGGTTCGATTCGACGGCTACGCCCAGTGATCCGCCCACCGCCTACGTCACGCCGGGCGTGCCCTATGTCATGGCTGAATCTGACGGACCGGCCGAATTTGTTCAATTCGAGATGACCCCAGATGCCAGCGAACCGCTGGTGATAGGTGCTTCCGGTTCGTGGCTGTGCATGTTGGAAGACCAGTACGGCGACATCTTCACCGATCCGTCTGCCTGGGTGACAGAGGGGATGCGCGGTTCGGTGGCCGTGCATTGGGGTGGCCACATTCACTGCTTTGCCGTCAACTATTCGGCCTCTGTCAAGGTCACCAAACAGATCGCGGGCGGCACCGCCACTGCTGATGACTGGACGTTTGCCCTGGAACCGCTGGGTGAGGTACCCGCCGGTCTGATTCCCCGGCGCGGGGTCAAGGCCGGCGATGTCACCTCGATCCGTCCGACCCAGGCCTACCGGATCAGCGAAGAGAGCGGCGGCCCGCCCGGCTATGCGCTGGATTCGATCGAATGCAGTTGGGACGCCGCTGATGGGACCCATCAAACCGCTGAGTTCCAAGACGCCGCCGAACTGAACTTGGGTTTGGGCGCTCACGCCGAATGCGTCTTCACCAACCGCGCACTGCCGCCGCCTCCGCCCACAACGCCGCCCGCGCCCACAACTCCGCCTGGCCCGCCATCCAGCACCACCCCCTCCGGGGGAGGGCCGATTGGGCCGAATGGTATGCCGCCGACCGGCGCCACCGGGTTGCCGCTGCTGATCAGCTT
>JAIRTF010000098.1 GCA_031255075.1 Bifidobacteriaceae bacterium
CAATTGGGCGCGTTGACCAGCCATTAGGTTAGCGTTGGAGGGTGGCGCCCTGGATGCGAGAACCCGAATACGTTGACATCATGGCCGATGGCACGGTCAAACAGATCAATCCCTTCACCGGCACCGAAGTCTGGACCGTGGCCCGGCGCGGCGACCGGCCGCTGAGCCTGCCCAAAGCCGATCCGAAACCACTGGACCCGGCCCGGGCGGGTGCCTATTGCGTGTTCTGCGAACAGCGCTACCAAGACACCCCACCGGAAAAAGCGCGGGTGGTGGAGACCGGCTCCGATCCGCGCCAATGGCAAACCGAGTTGTTCACCCCAGCCACCCAACTGGACCGGACGGTGGCCGCCTTTCGGCGCATCCCCAACCTGTTCGAAATCCTCTCGTTCGACTACTGGCAAGCCAACTACGGTTACGAACTGCCCGCTGACCTCGCAGAACGGGCCGAAGCCTACGTCGCAGAACCAGCCGGACGGACCCACATGGAAGCCATCTTGGCGGCGCGGGCGCGGGCCCAGGGGCGGGAAGCTGCCGGCGCGGCATCGACCGCCGAGCTGGTCGCGGCGGCCGGGCACTTCTTCGGTTCCGGACACGACGTGATCCACGCCCGGCGGCACTTCCGGCCTGACGCGGTGGATGATTCGCAGTTGGCCTCGGCCGGTTCATTGACGCCGGCCGCCCACCGCCAATTCATCGCTTTCACAGTTGACGCCATGACTGATCTGTACCGCCGCAACCGCTACGTCCGGTACGTCTCGGTGTTCCAGAATTGGCTGAAGCCGGCTGGTGCATCCCTGGATCACCTGCACAAACAGCTGGTCGCCATTGATGAGCACGGCGCCCAGTTCGAATTGGCGGTGGACGCGTTGCGGACCAACCCGGAGGTGTTCAACGAACGGGCCGTCAACTATGCCGCCTACAAGAACCTCGTCATAGCGGAAAACGATTGGGCGGTAGCGTTCGCCGGTTTTGGTCACCGCTACCCGACGGTTGAAATCTTCTCCAAGTCTGAGGCGCCGGACCCGTGGAACCACACCGCCCAAGAGCTTGGCGGCCTGGCTGATCTGCTCCACGCCATGCACGCGGCCACCGGCCCGGCCGTGCCGACCAATGAGGAATGGCACACCCGGCCGGTCGATTCCAAGCTGCCCATGCCCTGGCGGGTGATGCTGAAGTGGCGGGTCTCAACGGTGGCCGGGTTTGAGGGCGCCACCAAGATCTACCTCAACACGATTGACCCGTATTCGTTGCGGGACCGGCTGGTGCCGGAGTTGTTCCAGCTGCGCAGGCAGGGACTGATTGCCCCGGACATTCGCATCGCCACTGAGGCGGCCTGCCGTCCCGGCCCGTTGGCCTACACCGCCAACCGTGGCGTCCAGCTGCCGTAGGGCTGAGACACCTCTCCCCCAAAGGGCGGAGATCCGCTCTGTGACTCGGGCCGAGCGGCGGATGCGAGGCCTTCTTGGCAGCCCCTAGGGTGGTTGGTCATGGGTGATGCGGTAACACCGGCGGTGGTCGCTGTGGTGGGCGGAGTGGTGATCGGTTTGGCGGCCTTCGCCGTGTTCGTGGCGATCAGCTACCGCCGCTACGGGCGATTGGAGGCCCGCCAGGTACTGGCCTGGTTTGGGTTTGTCATCTACTTTCTGGCGATCTGGACCTACACACTGCTGCCTTTGCCGGCTCCCGGCACGGCTCAATGTGTCCAGCCGCAGTTGGATCCGCTGTTCGTGTTTACCGATGTGTTGAACTACCCGCACAGCTCGTTCAGTCAGCTGATTCGTAACCCGGTGATCTTGCAGAACGGTCTCAACGTGGTGCTGTTCATGCCGTTGGGGTTGTTTGTGCGGGCCTTGTTCGGCCGTGGGTGGGTGACCACTGTGGCGGTGGGCGCCTGTTGGAGCTTGTTTGTTGAGACCACCCAGCTGACCGGTGTTTGGGGACTTTACGAATGTGCTTACCGCGTATTCGATGTTGACGATTTGTTGACCAACACCTTGGGGGCGTTGATTGGCGGTTTGATAGTGGCGCCGCTGCCGAAGCGGTGGTTCGCGCCGAAGCGTTTGCCTCACGACGAACCGGCGCCGGTCACCTTGGGTAGACGCCTGGTGGCCATGGCCTGTGACGGCCTGGTTACGGTCTTCTTGGCAGTGGCCACTGCCATCGCCTCGCAGACTTGGCAGGCGGTGGTGATGGGGCTGCCACCCGAGCAGATTTCGGATTCGGCCACGCGCTGGCTGATGTGGGGCGTTCCCCTCGCTGTGCAGGCACTTTGCATCATTGTCAGTGGCCGCAGTGTGGGCGATCTGGCAACTGAGTTGCGCTGGGAGCCGGAGCGGCCGAACATGGTTTGGCATCGCTTCGGACGGTTCGTGGGAGGCATCGGCGGGTTCCAACTGCTGGGGCTGCCAGGGGGCCGGTGGTCGTTTGTCCAGGGGGCCTTTGTAGGGCTGGTCCTGGTGCTGGCGGTGGTGGCTCGTTCACGGGGCGGGCTGCCGGGTCTGTTGTCTGGTCAGGTGCTGGCTGACGCTCGAGGCGAACAAAGGACCAGATGCTGAGACATTTGCGTTTACAAAACTAAAGCTTGGTATATGTTTGACATCTTGGCAATCCAACATCAAGCAGAAGGGAGCCAAAGAACCGTGTCAAGCGCCGCAGGAACCAAGTTACTCGACCGCCTGGAAATCATTCTGGAGGCCCTTTCGGACATGCCGGAGACCAGCCACAGCGAAGCCGAACTCAGCCGGGTGCTCCAGTCGTCCGGTCACCGCCCGCCAAGCGGTGCTGAACTACGGGCTCTGGCCGCCTTGGGCCGGGACTTCTCCGCCCAGCCGCCGGCTGCTTCGTAAGTTTTCACCACCCTCCGATGGCCGATGCCGCGCCAGCGGCCTGGTCAAGGGTGGCGGCCGCCCTATTTGGCGGCTGAGCGGGCCAGTTGGACGGTCCCGACCGCCATGGCCGCGCCGGCGGCCGCGATGGCCACCCAACCGACCAAGCTGGTGTGCAACTGGGCACCCAACGCCCAAAAGCCGAGCGCCACCGCCACCAACGGTTCAAGCACCTGGGTGGCGGGCAGCGAAGCGCCCAGATCCCCGGCGTGGAAGGCTGCCTGTTGGAGGGCTGTGCCAACCAACATGAACACCACCAGGGCGTACAACGGCCACGACTTGACCAAGCCAAGCAGGCCGAGTTGTTCCAAGTTGACCACGGACAACTCCGTCAGCGGCGCGATCACTCCGTAGGCCACACCGGCCAGAGCCCCATAGCTGAAAGCCCGCATGGTGCCTTTGCTCTTGATGCCGGCCAGCCACAACCCAGCCAAGACCAGCCCAATGGTGATGCCGGGGAAGAGCCAGGGGCGCGCGGCATCGGACACGGTGCCCTTCTCCGTGTTGGCCACGGTGGTGAAAACTGCCAAGCCGACCACCACCAAGACTGCCCAAGCCAAGTCTGAGCGCCGAATCCGGCGGCCGTTCCACCAGGCCGCCAACGGCAGGGCGAAAACCATAGCCGTCACCAAGACCGGCTGGACCAATACCACCGAGCCGAAACCCAAGGCCACCGCCTGGAGGGCAAACCCGGCCACATCCCCCACCGCGCCGGCCCACCAAATGGGAGAACGCGCCAACTGTAGGTACAACCGCAGGCCCCTGCCCTTGGCCTCGGGTACGGCGAAGGCGACATGCTGTTGGGAGACAAAGGCACCGGCAAAGCAGACGGCGGCGGCCAACGCCACCGCCAGCGCGACAAACTCCAAGACCGGTCCCCCTGTTTCCCTGAACTACCGCGACCCGCGCATCACCTCGGTGATACCGCGGAACACTGGATTCAGATCAAGGTCCTCAATCAAGACGGGCTGGCCTTCAGCGTCAGCCAAAGGCACCGACCAGTTGGGGTATTCGCGGTCCGTGCCCGGCAGGTTCTGGGTCCGCCGCTCCCCCACCATGTCCGCCAGCGACACCCCCAACATCACCGAAGGCACCTGGCGCAGCAGCCGGTGCATGGCTTTGACCACCTCGGTCACATCGTCTTGATGGGCGGGGTCAATCAGGCCACGGTCCAACAACAGCTCCACCATTTGGGCGCGTTCGTGGCGGGCGGCGTCCTTGGCCTGAGCCGGCGGGGTGTCCAACAAGCCCATCTGTTCACGCTGGTTGATGTGTTCACCGGTCAAGTAAGCGGCGGTGGGCGGTAAATCATGGCTGGTGATGGCGGTCATCGCCAAACGCCGGTAGCGTTCCGGTTCCAGCAGACTAGTGCCGTCTTCAGCCTTCTCAAACCAGACTATGGAGTTGCCCAGCAATCCGCGCGAACCGAGGTATTCACGCAGACCAGGCGGGATCACGCCGAGGTCCTCGCCAATCACCACGGCGCCGGCCCGTTGAGCCTCCAACACCAGGATTGAGACCATCGCCTCCTGGTCATAGGTCACATAGGTGCCCGCGGCCGGTCCCATGCCTTGAGGGATCCACCACAGGCGGGTCAAACCCAGAATGTGGTCCATCCGTAGCGCGCCGGCGCTGGCCAACACGGCCCGCAGCATTGACCGGTAGGCGGAGTAGCCGGTCTCCGCCAAAGCATCCGGCCGCCACGGCGGCTGTGACCAGCTCTGCCCGACCTGGTTGAAATAGTCCGGCGGCGCACCCACCTCAATACCTGGCGCCAAGACTCCCTGCCGGGACCAACCGTCCGCCCCGTTCGGGTGGACCCCCACTGCCAAGTCTTTGACCAGGCCCACGGCCATGCCGGCGTCCTTACAACGGGCCTGGGCAGCAGC
>JAIRTF010000129.1 GCA_031255075.1 Bifidobacteriaceae bacterium
TTGAACTGGGATGAGATTGACCCTCAACATGAAGAGGAATCCTCCCAAGATGACAACACCCCCAGAGATGAACAACTGGACTGTGATGACACGGCCGCCAAACCCAAGGCCAATGACGATCAATACGGGGTCCGGCCTGGTTTGAGCGCCACCCTGATGGTGCTGTCGAATGATTCAGCCACCAGTTGCGGAGCCCTAGGCATTGACCGGATTGACAACCTGGACGCCGGTGCTGGACACGCTGAACCGATCCTGGCCGGCCGCGCCATCCAGTTCACCCCGGCCCCCGGTGTCACCCAGACCGATTTCATCTACACCATGTCAGACGCCAACGGCCAGACCGATTCGGCCACGGTCACCATAACGGTGGTGCCAGAGGCCAACCAGCCACCGCTGGCGCCCAAACAGGAACTGCGGCTGACCATGGAGTTGGGCGCCTCCGCCACCTACCAGGCGTTAACCGGCTTTGTCGACCCGGAAGGCGATCCGCTCCAACTGGCGGCGGCCACCACGGAGGACCCAGCCTTGTTGGTGACCTACCGGCCCAACGGCACCGTCACCATCAAAGACAACGGCGGCGGCCAACGTTCCGGGGTGACGGTGGCGTTGACTGTCAAAGATGCTTTGGGGCAAACCGCCCAACCGGTGCCGCTGCGGGTGGACTTCGTAGCAGCCGGTACCTTGACACCCCAGGCTGATCCGGTCAAAGCCGATGGTCTGATCAACCAATGGGTTTCGCTGGACCTGCGCGAAACGTTGCGCACCTTCCACGTTGATCCGCCGGTCTTCACCCTGGACGGCCAAGCCCCGGCTCTGACCCAGATCAAGGTTGACCCAGGCACTTCGACTTTGACGTTCAAGGCCTCCGCTCCCAACACCTACCTGCTGCCACTGTCGCTGACGTCCAACTCCAACAGTTCCAAGATGGCTGTCCGTATTGACGTGCGCGAAGCCTCCGAACCGCGCATCGTGGCGGTTCAAGACGTGGCCTATGTCAGGCCCAACACGCCAACCGTGATTGACCCGGTCTTGAACGATGTCGCCGAAGGCGGCGGCGTCAAGGTCATGGCGGACTTCTCCTTGGCGCCAGGCGCCGGCATTGAAGTGGTGCCAGTGACCCACCAATACTTGGAGATCACCGATTCCGGTGGCACCGGTGTTGAACAGATTGAATACACCGTCTCCGCCAACGGGGTTACCGCCCAAGGCGTCATCCAGGTGGTCCACGCGGACGCCGGCGCCAACCAGGACCCGGTTGTCTCACCGAAGAACCTCAAGGTCCGAAGCGGTGGCGTGGTCACCATCCCGGTGCTGGAACGCACCTTTGACCCAGATGGTGACACTGTTCAAATCTCTACTGCAGCGCCTATTGAACCGAGCCCCAACTGCGGCCGGGTCTACGCCTCCGGCAAGTCGGTCCGCTACCAGGCGCCGGCCGACGGCTGCCCGGCAGCGGTCACGGTTTCGGTACCAGTCTTGGACGATGCCGGTGGTTCCGGCCTGGGCAGCTTTGTGATCCAGGTTCACGAATCGCAAGGCGGCTCCAAGCCACCGCCCGAACCGCAGGATTTGACGGCCCGGGTGCTGCAGGGCGAAGAAGTCCGGATCGCCGTGCCGCTGGTCGGCATTGACGTGGACGGTGACGAGGTTTCGCTGTTGGGCGGTCTGGACAGCCAGCCGATGTCCGGCACGGTGACAGAGATCGGCCCTGACTACATCACCTACCGGGCCGGGGAGGACCAAGCGCCCGGCACCGACACATTCACCTACGCGGTTGAGGACTGGGCCTCCAACAGGGCTACCGCGACCGTCCAAGTAGGAGTGTCAGCCCGGTTTGACAACGCTGTGGGCGTGGTGGCCAGAGATGACAAAGCCACCGCCAAGCCAACCAAGACCTTGGACGTGCCGGTCTTCGCCAACGATGTGGACTTGAGCGGTTCCAAAGACCTGACGTTCTGCACCGATCAGGAAATGGGCGTGTCAGATCCGCAGTTGGTGGTGGAACAGGACTTGGAGGCCAACCGCCTGCGGATCACCACACCCGCCACGCCTGGCCAGTACCAGGTCACCTATTTCGCTTGCAGCCCATCCGGCAACTGGGATTCGGCGGCCGTCAACGTGACAGTTGATCCAGAGGCGCCGGTGGCGGCACCCAAGGCCAAAGACATTGTCTCCCCGCCGCAGGACACAATCGACAAGATTGCCGTTGACATCAACGTTGGTCAATGGGCTTACAACCCGTCAGGGCCGACCAGTGACCTGGAACTGTTCCTGCCGGAGGAATCGCTGGAGCACGCCGAATTGAAGAACCAAAAGGAGGTGACCGTCAACCTTCAACAGGAGTTGCCGACCATTGTGTTCTACGGGTTGCGGAACACCGCCGCTGACGCCGAAGGCGTCACCGCCTATGGTTCGATCACCGTCCCGCCGATCTCCCGGCCCCCGTACCTGCGTCCCGATCCGCCGCCGGTCAAGGCCGTGGCCGGCGAGGAGACCATCATCAACCTTGATGAATACGTGGCCGTGACCAGGGGCCGTGAAGGTGCCTTCCTGTATGAGCCCTCGGTCGGTGGCAACCTGACCGCCTCCCACGCGAATGTCAAATCCGCCCACGGCGGCCAGGCCATCAGCTACACCGCGGACAGGGATTACAACGGCCGGGACCGGATCGAGTTCTGGGTGGCGGACACTGATGACACCGACGATGCCTCGTTGAAGCGGTCCCGTTTGTGGCTCAACGTGCTGGTTGCCCCCCGGGGACAATCGGTCCTGGGTTACCGCGATCCGAGTCCGCAGGTGGAACGGGGCGGCGGCAGCCGAACCCTTGATCTGGCCGAGTTCACCACCGTGGACGGCCGCACACCCGAGGATGCGAGCCGGCTGTCGCTGGACTTGGGCGCGCCATCGATCGGC
>JAIRTF010000178.1 GCA_031255075.1 Bifidobacteriaceae bacterium
ACCGGGTACCCTGGTCAAGCTGTCCGGAGGCGTCGCCTAGTGGCCTATGGCGCCCGCCTGCTAAGCGGGTTGGGGGTGTCGATCCCCCTCGCGGGTTCAAATCCCGCCGCCTCCGCTCATTTGTTTGGCCCTGCCCGCTGCACCCCGATTTCCGAATCCTGGTCTGGTGGGTTGCGGCTGACATCAGGCCGGCCAGGCAACGCCGCCGCCGGTCAGTGCGGATCTGGTTTGGGAATGCGCTTTCGCTTTTCGCCTAGGGGCGCAATGAAGGCGTAGAAGATCACCAGCGGCGCCGTCAACACAATCCCGTAGGCGTACCTGAAGTGCGCAAACACTGGTGAAGCCAAACAGGTCAACCACAACACGGCCAACGGCACCAACGCCAACATCTCGCGGTAGCGGCGTTTGAGGAACAACACACCAGCCCCCAGCAACACCAGGCTGCAGGCCAGACCAATCGAATAGAACCAGCCGATCAGCGGGAACCCACGCAGGTTGCCGAATGAGTTCCGTTCCAGACAGTTGGCCAAATCCGGCAAAGCCGGCCGCGATTCGACCCAGGTTTCCTCATCGACAATTCTGTAGCGGACCGTCCAGGAACGAACCTCCGGCACCCAGTAGCCGCGGGTTCCGGCAGCGGTGGCCGTGTAAGCGGTGATGGGGTGTTCAAGGGCCAGGTTCAACCACTGCTTCCAGAACTCGCCTTTGTGGTCCAGGTACCACTGTTGGTTGAACTTCTTCTTGATGGGATCAGAGATGGTGGGGTTGTAATCCCCGACCGCTTCAGCCACCGTGTCGGAACTGAGCAGCGTCTCAATGAACTGTTTCTGGCTGGCGGACAGGTCATCGGGATGGTTGTTGGCAATGCGGGCTATCTGCTGCAGCGGAATGGACAGGGCTTCACGCACTGGACCGGGGGTGACATCCAAAGCTTTGTAAACCGGGCCGTTGACTATCAGCGCTGCCACCAAGCAGACCACACCGGCTGTGGCCACCAACGCCCGGTGGCCCGCCAGCAGAACGGCCAGCACCACGGTGGCGATCAACACCACGTACAGCCCGTTGTTGCGCATGAACGTGACACCCAAGGAGACCAGGATGAACGCCACCCATTGTTTGATCCGGTAGGCGCGGCCGGGCTGGACGGCGGCCAGGCCGGAGTCTGATGCCCCGGCTGCCCCAGTTGCCCCAGCCAGGTTGGCGGGTTTCGATATCTGGCGGACCAGACGGATCAGGCACAGGGTGTAGCAGACCATCAACGGGCCGAAGAACGTGTCCTTCCACATAGTCACGGAGTAGTAGCCGTTGACGGTGAACGCCAAGGCCAACACCCCAATGGTGATTACCGTGACCCGGCCGAACCGCAGCCGGATGGCCATCACCAGCGCCCAGGTGAACAGTGCACAGGTGGTCAGAATGGAAAACACCGAATAGAGCACCACGCCCAGTTCCAGGCTGCCCACAGCCGCACCCAACTGCATGAACGGCCAGATCATGGCGGTGTGCAACAACGGATGGTGGGCGGAGAGCTGCTCCACGCCAAGGACTTGGCTGATCTGCCATTGCGAGTCCGGTGTGACCACCCCTGGGAAAGTCAACAGCAAGTACGGCACCCGCGAGACCACCAGCACTCCGAAGATCAATCCGACTGCCCGCCACGGATGGGCTGTCCACAGGTTGACGCACCAGGCCAGCGGTCTCCAGGCCGGCCGGGCCGAGCCATACGGTTCAGCATCTTGCCCAAATGCCCCGTAGGCGGTCAGCGGCCAGCGGGGCCGGGAGGCCGCCAACGCCCAGTGAAACACCGCGGTCAGCACCAAGCCGCCGGCCACCACCAGGCCCACACCTTTGACAGCCAGCAACACCGGGGCCATCCCAATCAACGCCTTGCCAGGGGCGTCTTGGCTGGCCACAGCACCGAGCACCTCACCGGCAGCAAATATGACCGAGCCGATGGCCGCCAGGATCACCACTCGGCGGCTGCGGAACTTGGGCCAGTACAGCGCTAAGGCCATCAACGCCGCGAAGACCAGCACCGTTTGAATCAGGTCCGGGGCTTCCATGCCGCCCAGGGTGCGGGTGATCGGGTCAAGCAGCACACCATCGGTGCCGATCACCGCCGCTCCAACGGCCCACCAGGTGCGGCGGGCGGGGAACGGCCACCGTATAGCCCCGGCGGTCAAAGCCGCACCTCGGCATCGACGGCCGGGGCGCCTTGGGTCTTGGGCTGGGTGGTGACGGACGGTGTTCGCGGCCCAGTGGGGTTTGGTGCTTGGCCGATGCCGCCGCGGGCTTCCGTACCACCGGCGGCCGGGCTGTCGGCGTGGTCCGCGTCCGAGGTGGCCGGGGCGCCACTGGAGGTGGGATCAACCGAATGTGAATGGTCCGGATCGTTACTAGGGGCGGCGCTGCCGGGCTGCCCAGTTTTCCCGGTTTGCGCACCGCCCACCAGCCAGGCGCCGATGGCCGAGGTCATCGGGATGGCCAGCACCAGACCAATCGAAGCAGCCAGGATTGGCACCAATTCGGAGGCAATGTCGTCAAAGGTCAACAGGTCGGTGATGCGATGATCCAGGGTTGAGGCCACCAGCAGCAGGCTGAGGGCGCCGCCAATGTAGGCGAAAGCGATCGTGTAAACGGTGGAGGCAATGTGGTCGCGGCCAATCCGCATGGAACTGGCGAAGATTGACCGGCGGGAAGCCGCTGGAGCCGCCGCCCGCAACTCCCAAACGGCTGAAGCCTGGGTGATGGTCACATCGTTCAACACACCCACACCGGCCAACACCATGCCGCTCAGCAGCACACCTTTGAGGGACACGTTCTGTGCCGCCCAGGACAGCTGGACCATTTCGTCACTGGTCAAAGGCGTCAAATGAGTGGCCGGTATGGCCACCCAGGCAATAGCGGTGACAATGGCCGTGCCGAAGAAGGTACCGAGCAGAGCGGTGGTGCTCTTGACCGAAACGCCATGGGCCAAGTAGACAACTACAAACATCACAGCGCTGGCGGTCACCAGGACCACGGCCAGCGGGTTCTTGCCGGCCAGCAGCGCCGGCAACAAGAAGTACCAAATGATGGCTAGGCCTCCAACCAGACCGGCCAGGGCGGCTAAGCCTTTCCACCGCGCCACGGCCACTACCACCAGCGCAAACAATCCCGCCAGAACGGCCAACGGCCAACCGCGGTGAAAGTCCATGAAGGCGTAGGCCCGGCCCAGCTGGGCGTCTTCGTAGGCGACCGCCCGGACGTGGTCCCCGACGCGGAAATCCTCCACCTCGACCTCTCCCACCACTCTGAGGGTCACCTCTTCATCGCTGCCATCCAACCGGAGCTTCACATGGGTGCCATCAGGCTGTTCCTCGAAGCCGCTGACCCGGCCGGAGATGTACTCATCATTCGGGCCCAGAACGGACCGTTTGCCAACCCGCTCCTCAGCGCTTGGCGCCAGCGCCACTATGCCGACCAGGGTTATCAGGGCAATCAAACCCATGATGACCGCTAGTCCAACCCGGACTGCCTTCGGGGCGGGCTCAGGCCGGTGCACGCGACCATCTGCGGCGGCGCTGTCCGCCTGACTCGAAATCAGATGCATCGGCGTGTTCCCTTCTTCGTTCGCTGCGTGCGCCCGCCACCAGCCAGACCGGTGCGGGTGGCTACCCGGCGGTGCTGCCTGGTGGCCCGGCAACAGCCAGCGGATCGGCCCCAGCCCAACGGTCAATCAGGCTCTGGCGCGCCAGCCTCACCAGTTGCACAATGCCGCACACCATCACCGCCACCAGCAGTCCGTTGCGCACCACCCAGGCCGCAAGCCAAGGGTAACTGCCGCCCAACATCCGGACGTAGCCCCACGGGAAGATCAATCCCGTCAAGCCAGCTGTGACCAGCAGAATCGCGCCGATTGGTATCCAGAATTTGAGGCGCCTGCGCAGGGCCAAGGCCACCACCACGGCTGGGGCGGTCCAGGCCACAAACTGCGGGGAGCCCACCTTGTGAGTGCAGATCAATCCGGTCAGCAACGTCAAGGTTCCCAGCAGCATGGCGTCCGTCCGGTACCGCCTGGCCAACCAGATCAGCACTGAGACCCCAACCACCATGATTGGCATGGTGATGTTGGACACAACCATTGCCGCGTCCGCGCCTGGCCCCCAGGTCTCAACCGTGGCCAGATCCCAGTTGTACTGCCAGAGAACTTCCTTCTTCAGCAGATGCCCCAAGACCACCGGGGTGGCCAGCACCGCCTCCACTTGGAGGCCGCGGTCGGCTTCCTCAGCGATGAAGCTGGTCAGATAGGTCCATTCGCCACCGGCCAACCGTTGAAGCAGGCAGATCACCAGGCAGACTATGGC
>JAIRTF010000135.1 GCA_031255075.1 Bifidobacteriaceae bacterium
GAAGACCTGGAACGAATCGCCGGCGCCGGCCTGCACTACAGCCCCACCAAAGAGGTCCTGCTCGAAGAATCAGTCATCGGCTGGAAAGAATTCGAACTAGAAATCATGCGGGACAAAGCGGACAACGTGGTGGTGGTCTGCTCAATTGAGAACCTTGACCCGATGGGTGTCCACACCGGTGATTCGGTGACGGTGGCGCCGGCCCTGACCCTGACGGACCGGGAGTACCAACGGCTGCGGGACATCGGCATAGCCGTCATCCGCGAAGTTGGGGTGGACACCGGCGGCTGCAACATCCAGTTTGCCGTCAACCCGAACGATGGCCGCATCATTGTCATCGAGATGAACCCGCGGGTGTCGCGGTCCTCAGCGTTGGCGTCCAAGGCCACCGGCTTCCCCATCGCCAAGATCGCCGCCCGGCTGGCGTTGGGCTACACCCTGGATGAGATCCCCAATGACATCACCTCATCCACGCCGGCCAGCTTCGAACCGGCCATCGACTACATAGTCACCAAGGTGCCGCGGTTCGCCTTTGAGAAGTTCCCAGCGGCAGATGACACCTTGACCACCACCATGAAATCGGTCGGGGAGGCCATGGCGATTGGCCGTTGCTTCACCGAATCGTTGAACAAGGCCATGCGGTCCATCGACAAGAAGGGCACCCGTTTCCACTGGCAGGGCCAACGCCCAACCGAAGCCGAACTGACGGACCTGGTGGAGAGCCTCAAACGGCCCACCGAACACCGGCTGATAGACCTCCAACAGGCCGCCAGGTGGGGCACCGCTCCGGCAGTGTTGGCTGAGGTCAGCGGGATTGATCCGTGGTTCATTGACCAAATCATGCTGATCAATGAGGTGGCCGAACGGGTCGCCACCGCCCCGGCCCTGGGTCAAGATGTGTTGCGGGAAGCCAAACGTCACGGCTTCTCAGATGTGCAGATCGGCGAGCTGCGCAACCTGTCAGAAGAGGCGGTCCGGGAGATTCGCCACGCCTTCGGCTTGCGGCCGGTCTACAAAATGGTGGATACCTGCGCCGGCGAATTCGCCGCCAAGACCCCCTACCTCTACTCCTCCTACGACCAAGACACCGAAGTCCGCCCGCGCACCAAACCGGCGGTGTTGATCCTCGGCTCCGGGCCCAACCGGATTGGTCAGGGCATCGAATTCGACTACTCCTGTGTGCACGCCGCCTTGGCGTTGGGGGAGGAGTTCGAGACGGTCATGATCAACTGCAACCCGGAGACCGTCTCAACCGATTACGACATCTCCGCTCGTCTCTACTTTGAGCCGCTGACGTTTGAAGACGTCATGGAGGTCTATGACGCGGAGGTCGCAGCCGGGCCGGTGGCCGGTGTCATAGTGCAGCTTGGCGGGCAGACGCCGCTCAGTTTGTCCCAACGCTTGGCCGATGCCGCGGTACCGCTTTGGGGTACCCCACCGGAGGCCATCGACCTGGCAGAGAACCGGGGACTGTTCGGGCGGGTCTTGGCCGAGGCCGGCCTGCCGGCCCCCCAATATGGCACGGCCCTGACGGTCAGTGAAGCCAAAGCGGTGGCTGATCGGATTGGCTACCCGGTGTTGGTGCGGCCGTCCTATGTGTTGGGTGGCCGTGGCATGGAGATTGTCTACGGTGAGGACCAACTGGCGGAGTACATGATCAAGGCCATTCCGGAAGGTGGCCGGGCTGATGCGCCGGTGCTGATTGACCGGTTCTTGGATGACGCCATCGAGATTGATGTGGACGCCCTCTATGACGGCCAGGAGCTGTTCTTGGGCGGTGTCATGGAGCACATCGAAGAGGCCGGCATCCACTCCGGTGACAGTGCTTGCGTGCTGCCGCCGGTCACCCTGTCTACCAGGGATATTGACCGGATCAGGGCCTCAACGGAGGCCATTGCCAAGGGTGTGGGCGTGCGCGGGCTGATCAACATCCAGTTCGCGCTGATGAGTGACGTCCTCTACGTGCTGGAAGCCAACCCGCGGGCCTCTAGGACGGTGCCATTTGTGTCCAAGGCGACCGGTGTGCCGCTGGCCAAGGCGGCTTGTTTGGTGATGGCCGGCAAGTCCATCGCGGAACTGAAACAATCCGGGTTGTTGCCAGAGGCAGATTCGGCCCGGTCCCTGGAAGTGGGCCAAATGGCGGTCAAGGAAGCTGTCCTGCCGTTCGCGCGGTTCCGCACCTCGGCTGGGAAGATTGTTGACACAGTGTTGGGCCCGGAGATGCGTTCCACTGGTGAGGTGATGGGCCGGGACCATGACTTCCCCAAGGCCTTCGCCAAATCCCAGGTCGCCGCCTACGGCGGTCTGCCCCGCGAAGGGACGGTGTTCGTTTCGGTAGCGGACCGCGACAAGCGGTCAATCATTTTCCCCATCAAACGCCTGGCCGAACTGGGCTTTGAGATTCTGGCCACTGAGGGCACCGCTTCGGTGCTGCGCCGCAACGGCATTGCCTGCCGGGAAGTGCCGAAGGTGTCCGGTCAGGCCGGCGCCGGCGGCTCGGATGACCGGCGCCCACCGAACGTGGTGGATTTGATCAACGCCGGGCAGATCGACATGGTGGTCAACACCCCATCCGGGGCACATTCGCGGGCTGACGGCTATGAGATCAGGGCTGCCATCACCGCCATGGATCGGCCCATCGTGACCACCAGCCAACAGTTGGCGGCCGCTGTTCAAGCGATTGAAGCCCAAAGTGGTGCACCGTTGGGCGTTTCGCCAATTCAGGAGGCCGCGTGAAGCCGTTCGGTGAGCGGCTGGCGGCGGCCATGGCCGCCCGGTCGCATCTGTGTGTTGGCATTGACCCACATCCGGCTGATCTGGCCCGCTGGGGCCTGCCTGATGACCCCTCGGGGCTGGTCCGCTTCAGCGAAGTGATGGCTCAGGCGGCCTTGGACGGCGGCGCGGCAGCGGTCAAGCCCCAATCGGCGCTGTTTGAGCGCCACGGTTCGGCCGGAGTGGCCGCCTTGGAACAGCTGCTGGCCCACGCCCGCGGTCTTGGCCTGTTGACCATCCTGGACGTCAAACGCGGCGACATCGGCTCCACCATGGCCGCCTACGCCCAGGCCTACTTGGGCTCAGGTTCGTCCTTGGCGGCCGATGCCGCGACCTTCAGCCCGTACCTCGGTTTCGGTTCGCTCAAACCGGCTCTGGAGACGGCCTGGGCCACCGGTCGGGGAGTGTTCGTGTTGGCGCTGACATCCAATCCGGAGGCGCCGCCCTATCAACGAGCCCGCACCGAAGCGGGCCTGAGCGTGGCTGAAGAGGTCATCTCGGCCGCCACTGCGGCCAACTTGAGGGCCGCTTGGAGCGCCAAATCTGAGACGACACGCCCGAATTTGGACAGATCTGGTGAAAACTTTGCGAGCCCTTCTGCGGTGGCCGCTCCAAGTGCTCACAAGGGCTTAGGGAGCGAAGTTTCGCAGGCCTCCACGCTGGGCAGCATCGGCCTCGTGGTGGGCGCCACCATCGCCCCGCTGTCCAAGACTGGAGCCCGTCTATTAGGGCAGTTCAACGGCCCAATCCTGGCTCCTGGAATCGGCGCCCAAGGGGCTGGGCCAAAGGACCTACGGCGCCTGTTCGGCGGGTCAGAACGGGCCGTTTTGGCCACTTCATCGCGCGGCATCGCCGGTGCTGGCCCTGACTCTAAGGCGCTGGTCCAGGCCGTGGCAGAGGCCGCCAAGAACGTCTCTTTTCTCGGAAACTAGCCGATAGCCGTTGCCTCACCGCAGGTCAGTCACTAGATTGTGACTGTCCTAGTCGAAACGACGCAAATGAAGGTGGGTAAGGAATGGTTCTTCCTCCATTGACCCCGGAACAGCGGGGCGAAGCACTGAAGAAGGCTGCCGAAGCACGCAAGAAGCGCGCTGACGTCAAAGCCAAGCTCAAGGAATCTGCCATCTCTGTCAGCGAGGTTATTGCGCTGGCAGCCAAAGATGACGTAGTTGGCAAGATCAAGGTCAGCTCGCTGCTGGAGGCACTGCCTGGAGTTGGCAAGGTCAAGGCGCAGTCGATCATGTCGGAGATCGGCATTTCCGATTCCCGGCGCATCAGAGGACTCGGTCCGCATCAGAAGAATCAGCTGATCGAGCGTTTCGGCTGAACTGTGAGCTGGTCACCAGCTCGCCTAACAGTCTTAGCCGGCCCGTCCGGCGTGGGTAAGTCCACGGTGGCGGCAATGGTGGCTGACAGGCACCCGGAGGTGTTCCTGTCGGTCTCCGCCACCACCAGGGCACCGCGGCCGGGCGAAGTAGACGGTCTCAACTACCAGTTCGTCTCACGCGAAGAGTTTGAGGCCGCCGCCCGGGTGGGCCAGATGCTGGAATGGGCTGAATATCAGTCCAACCTCTACGGCACACCCCGGCAACCAGTTGAAGACGCACTTGGTATGGGGCGCCCCGCCCTACTGGAAATTGATTTGGCGGGGGCCCGCCAAGTGCGCGATGCGATGCCTGGAGCACTCCAAGTGTTCCTGGTGCCGCCCTCGTTTGCCGATCTACGCAGACGTTTGGAAGACCGCGGAACCGAAGCCGATGCCCAAGTCGCCGGCCGTTTGGCCAGAGCCGAAGCTGAGTTGGCCGCCGCCGACGAGTTCGATTTTGTGCTGGTCAACGACCAGCTAGACCGCACTGTGGTGGAGTTGGCCCGCTTGATGGGGCTAAAATAGGCAGGTTTGCTACATACGGGAGGAAAAACTTGTCAGGCACTATGGCCCATCCGGAGGGCATCACCGAACCGCCCATCGACGACTTGCTTGAAGTGACGGATTCGAAGTACGCGCTAGTCATCTACGCCGCCAAACGCGCCCGCCAGATCAACGGCTACTATGCCCA
>JAIRTF010000246.1 GCA_031255075.1 Bifidobacteriaceae bacterium
GCCGATCAGTTCCGAATCGGCAAACTTGACGCCTGGTGAAACCTTACGGCGGTCGTCATAGAGCACTTCCAAACCCAGCTGTTCCAGTTGACCGGCCAGGTCTTCAGCCGCTTCGAACACGGTGTCATCTTTGCCGGTGGCCACCACGTGGACCTGGGCTGGAGCCAAATCAACCGGCCAGACCAGGCCTTTGTCATCGGCATAGCGTTCGGCCACGGCCGCCAAGGCCCTGGTCACGCCAATCCCATAGGAACCCATGGTGACGGTGACCAGCTTGCCGTCTTGATCCAGCACGCTCAGCCCCAAAGCCGCGGCATATTTGCGGCCCAATTGGAAGATGTGGCCCAGTTCAATGCCGCGGGCTCGCTCCAACGGACCGGAACCATCCGGGGCCGGATCGCCATCCAACACCTCAGCTACGTCCATGACCGGTTGGTCTTCCTGACCGGCGGCCGCAAAGTCACGCCCTGCCACCAGGCCAAAGACGTGCGAATCGATCTGGTTGGCGCCGGTGATCCAACTGGTTCCTGCTACCACCCGCGGGTCAAGGAAGTAGCGCACCGCCTTGGCCGGGTCAGCTGCGTTGACCCCCAGCACGGCTGGGCCAATGTAACCGGGCACCAGTTCTGGGTGGGCCGCGAAATCGGTCTCACCGGCCGGTTCAACTTCCGCCGGGTAGACGGCGGCACCCAGCCTGGCGGCATCGACATCGCGGTTGCCGGGCACACCCACCACGATTACCTCACGCCGCGAATCTGGATGCACCAGGGCAAAGACCACGTTCTTCAAGGTGTCCTGGGCCTGCCACGGCGAACCGTCAGGCTTCGGGTAAAGGCGGTTCGCGGCATCGACCAAAGTGTCAATGGTGGTGGTGCCTGGGGTGGGCTGAACCTCTGCCGGTGGGAGGCCGTCAACCGGTTTGGCCGGCGGAATGGGCGTCACCACGGCTTCCACGTTGGCGGCGTACCCGCCCGGTGAACGTACATAGGTGTCTTCACCAATCGGCGTGGGGTGCAAAAACTCTTCCGACCGGGAGCCGCCCATAGCGCCGGACATGGCGGAAACGATCACCGTCTCCAAACCGAAACGGTCAAAAATCCGCTGGTAGGCGGCCCGCTGCGCCTCATATGACCGGTCCAGACCGGCGTCATCGACATCAAACGAATAGGCGTCTTTCATGACGAATTCGCGGCCCCGCAGCAAGCCGGCCCGGGGGCGGGCCTCATCGCGGTACTTGGTTTGAATCTGGTACAGCGTCAACGGCAGGTCCTTGTAACTCGAATACAAGTCCTTGACCAGCAGCGTGAAAACCTCTTCATGGGTTGGCGCCAACAGCATGTCCACTTCACGGCGGTCCTGAAGGCGGAACAGGTTAGGGCCGTAATCCTCCCACCGGCCGGTCGCCTGGTAAGGCTCGGCCGGCAACAACGCCGGCAACAGCACCTCTTGAGCGCCCACCCGGTTCATTTCCTCACGCACAATCTGGGAAACCTTGTCCAAGACGCGCAGCCCCAGCGGCAGCCAGGCGTAAATGCCGGGCGCGCTGCGGCGGATATAGCCGGCCCGGACCAGCAGCTTGTGGGAGGTGACTTCGGCATCCGCTGGGTCTTCGCGGAGAGTTCTGAGGAACAGGGTTGACATACATAGCACGCCCTAAACCATACCGACCGCCTCTGCGCCCTGGTTTGTCAAACGGTTCCCGGCCGCCCGGTGGCCGGGTGCGCCGGCTTAGAACATGACAGTTGCCCAGGTGGAGGCCTGGGTGAAGCCAACCGCCTGGTAGACGTTCAAAGCGGCGGCGTTGAAGTCGTTGACGTATAGGCAGACATGCCGATAGCCGCGCCGGCCGGCCTCAGCCAAGATGGCGGCCATACCTGCTTTGGCATAGCCCTGGCCGCGCCACCGCGGATCGGTCCAGACACCTTGAACCTGAACCCAGTCACCGGCGGCCGCCCCCAACTCGGCTTTGAAGATCACCTGACCGGAGGCTGGATCCAGCCGGGCCAGAATGCAACCGGCTTTTAGCTGTGAGGCGACGTGGGCTTTGTAGGCATCCTGAGGACCGGGTGGTGGGAAGCCAAGCTCTTCGGTGAACATGTCCCAACAGGCCGGCAGGATGGTCTCAAGCTGATCCGGACCGGCCACCTTGACCTCCGGATCTGGGTTGGTGAAGGCGGCAGTGTCAATCACCAGCAGCGGCTGGCAGGGCCGGTAGGCCCGCGGCCGGGGTGATCCTGGTTCCAGCACTCTCCACATCCCCGCTACGGCGGCGGCGCCGCCAACAATTGACAGGTAGCGGCGGCCGCGCCGCCGCGCCAAGGCGCCGTATTCGGGTGCGCAGTCGGAGCCAACCGCCACCGGAATCAGGTTGCCGCCGGCCCAAACCAGCGAATCGATCCAGCCATCGGCCTGCCGCCCGCGGCTACGGGGCCGTTCTTTGACCCACACCTCACCCATGGACGCCGCCGTGGCCTGATGCCGCCCACCGGCCGCCAAATGCCGGCAGGTTTCATCCAGCCGAGCGCCGGCCATCACCCCGTCAGCACCATGAGCCAAACAGAACCGCAGCGCATCGTGATATTCGGAGACCGCCAAGACCCGCGGCCCGGTCCGGTGCGCGCCACGAAGTCCCATGTTGTGGCGCCTAGAGACTCTGGCCGTCCGGCAGGATCACCTGGGCTCCGCCAGCTTCCTGGTCCGCGCCGGCTGCCGCCAGGTCGCTGGCCATAGCTCTGGCCCTGGCCAACAACACTTCGACAATCTCCGCCTCGGGGACGGTTTGGACCACTTCACCCTTGATGAAGATTTGCCCCTTACCGTTGCCGGAGGCCACACCCAAGTCCGCTTCCCGCGCCTCCCCCGGCCCGTTGACCACACACCCCATGACAGCCACTCGCAGCGGGACCTTGATGTCTTTGAGGCCTTCGGAAACGGCTTCAGCCAGTTGGACCACGTCAACTTGGGCCCGCCCGCAAGACGGACAGGAGACGATGTCGAGTTGACGTTTCCGTAGACCCAGCGCTTGCAACAGGGTCACCCCAACTTTGACTTCTTCGACTGGTGGAGCGGACAGCGACACCCGAATGGTGTCGCCAATGCCTTCCGCCAGCAGCGCTCCGAAGGCGGCCGCCGATTTGATGGTGCCTTGGAAGGCCGGCCCGGCCTCTGTCACACCCAAGTGGAGCGGCCAATCGCCGCGCTCCGCCAGCAGCCGGTAGGCCTGAATCATCACTACCGGGTCGTGGTGTTTGACGGAGATCTTGAAATCTGTGAAGCCAACCTCCTCGAACAGGGAGGCTTCCCAGACTGCCGATTCGACCAGCGCTTGGGGAGTTGCCTTGCCGTGTTTGGCCAGCAGGGATGGTTCCAAGGAGCCGGCGTTGACACCGATCCGCAGTGACACACCAGCCTCTGAGGCGGCCTTGGCGATGGCCGCGACCTGGTTGTCGAATTTGCGGATGTTGCCGGGGTTGACCCTAACCGCGGCACAGCCGGCGTCAATGGCGGCGAAGACATAGCGCGGCTGAAAATGGATGTCCGCTATGACCGGGATGGTGGACCGGGCGGCGATCTTCGCCAGGGCATCCGCGTCATCTTGAGACGGCACCGCCAGGCGGACAATGTCGCAGCCGGCGGACGTCAATTCGGCGATCTGCCGCAGGGTAGCTTCCGAATCAGCCGTCAAAGTGGTGGTCATGGACTGAACCGAAATGGGGGCGCCGCCCCCCACCAGCGCCTTGCCTACTCTAATTTGGCGGGTCCGCCGCCGTTTGGCTATCCGAAGCGGCGGCTGGGGCATAGGCAACGCGGTGGTCACCCATCCAGTATCGCAGCCGCCGGCAAATCGCCGGCCAGGAGTGGATTCCGCCGCCGGTGCCGCCCAGGTGATGGCCGGTTAGACCCGGATCGGGTTGATGACGTCCGCTATGACCAGGATCAGGGTCATCAAGATCAGCAATCCCACCACCAGGTAGGTCAGCGGCATCAACCGGGCCGAATCGGCCGGGCCGGGGTCTGGCCGGTGCCTCAGCCGGGCGCCCGTCCGCCGGACACCTTCAAAGACGGCGTTGGCGATGTGCCCACCATCCAGAGGCAACAACGGCAACAGGTTGAACAGCCACAAAGCAATGTTGATGGCGGCCCCCAACTGCAGCCAGGTGGACCAACGTAGACGCCACGGATCAGGAATGTCCGCGGAGTATTCGGCACTGCCCACCTGACCGGACAACCGGGCCACGCCAACCATTGACAGCGGCGAATTGAAGTCCCGGTCATTGCCTTGGACCAAGTCCACAAGGGTGTTCCAAACCGAAACCGGCAACGAGGCGTACAACCCGGCGGAGGCTTTGACCTGATCCCACAGCACGCCAGGCGCGGCGGAGACCGGTTGGCGTTCCAACACCAGGTGGGGCCGCACGCCAATCACCGCGCGGGAGGCGTCGCCTTCTTTGGTTCTGATGGGCGTAACCGTCAAGTCCAAGCGACGCCCATCGCGTTCCACCGTCAACACCGATGGCCCTTCAGCCGAAGGTCCAATGTTGGCCAGGACGTCTTCCCAGGTTTCGATTGGCTGGCCGTTCCAGGCCACCATTTTGTCGCCGGTCTGGACACCGGCGGCCTTGGCCGGGCCTTCGCTGCCCTGGTCGCAGCTGACAGTGACACCGGCCGAATCCATGCATTGACTGATCACACCGACTGTGGTGGAGGTGTTGTAAGCGCCCAACACTGAACCGGAGAAGGCCAACAGCACCAAAGCCAGGATCAGGTTCATGGTGGGGCCGCCCAACATGACGACTGCTTTGCGGGGAGCGGACAATTTGTAGAAGGCCCGGCCTTCGGGGCCTTCATCACCGGCGGCTATCTCTTCGCGGGTGGCTTCACGCGCGGCATCGGCCAAATTGGCACGCCAACCGCTCTTGGCGGCCCGTTTGGACGGCGATGGCGAATACATGCCGGTCATGCGGATGTAGCCACCCAGCAGAATCCATTTGAAACCGTATTCGGTTTCGCCGACCTTCTTGGACCAGATGGTTGGCCCAAAGCCGACCATGTATTGCGAAACCGGCACTTTGAACAGCTTGGCGGGCAACAGGTGACCAAGTTCGTGCCAGGCCACGGAAACCACCAGAATCAGGATGAAGACAATCACCCCGAGCAGAAAAATCACCGGTCAGGCTCCTTCCAACACCTTGGCGGCTTGTTCACGGCCAAACCGGTCAGCTGCCAACACCTGGTCCAATGTGGGGATCAGGGCGCCAGATGTCCCAGCGGCTGCGGCGGTCAAGCCGGGCGGGGCGAATGAATCCAGCACGCGAGCCACAGTATCAACAATGGCCAGCAAGCCGATCCGATCAGCCAAGAAGGCCGCCACACAGACCTCATTGGCGGCATTCAGCACTGCCGGGTGCAGCGGCGAAGCTCCCAACGCCTGACGCGCCAAGCCCACGGCTTTGGCGGCCTGCGGGCCGAGCGGTTCAAAGCTCCAGGTGGTGCCGGCGGAGAAATCCACCGGTGCAATCACCTCCGGCAAGCGGACCGGCCAAGACAACCCCAAGGCGATCGGCAAACGCATATCCGGCGGTGAGGCTTGGGCGATGATCGAACCGTCACGGAAGGCGACCATCGAATGCACCACCGACTGCGGATGGACCACCACGTCGATCCGTTGGCTGGGGACATCGAACAACAGGTGGGCTTCGATCAGTTCCAAGGCCTTGTTGATCAAGGTTGCCGAGTTGATGGTCACCACCGCGCCCATGTTCCAGGTCGGGTGTGCCAGGGCCTGTTCTTTGGTGGCTGCGGCCATCTGTTGGCTGGTCCAGGTGCGGAAGGGGCCGCCGGAGGCGGTCAGGATCAACCGGTCCACCTCTACTGGGCGCCCGGCCCGCAGGCATTGGGCTATGGCCGAATGCTCCGAATCGACCGGCACAATCTGATCTGGGGCTTTGGCTCTCGATTTGACCAGGGCTCCGCCCATCACCAGCGACTCTTTGTTGGCCAAGGCCAAGACCGCGCCGGAATCGAGTGCGGCCAGGGTCGGTTTCAACCCCTCGGCCCCGGTTATGCCGTTGAGTACCACGTCCACACCCAACCCAGCGGCTTTGGCAGCAGCGTCCTGACCGGCCACGATCTCCCCCGCCGGCGGTTTGGCCGATGCCGCTCCCCCGGTCACAGCACCGCCCCCAGCAACGTTTTCAGCCCGCCCGCTCGGCGGTACGGAGCCGTGTTTGGCCAAGGTTGCCAGCTCACGTTGGAGGCGCAGCGCGGCATCGTCCGTGGAAACCGCCACCAGACGGGGACGGAACTGCCACACCTGACGGGCCAGCAGCGGAACGTTGGCTGAACCGGCGGCCAGGGCCGCCAACTCGAAGTCCTCCGGGTGGCGGGCCAACACGTCCAGGGCTTGGGTGCCGATGGAGCCGGTGGAGCCCAACAAGACAATTGATCGCCGCTTCACCGACTTATTGTCCCGCATAGGGCAGACTTGAGCGTATGGCATTCAACCAGAAGGAATTGGCGGCCGGCGAGTACGTGATCTTTCACGCCAGAGCGCACTGGAAGGTCCTGGTCGGGCCGGTCTTGGTGTTCGTGGTGGCGGTGGTGGGATTCGCCGTCTGCTGGACCAAGCTGATCCCCTCAGAACCGAAGTGGGACTGGGCGCGCTGGACGGTGGCGGCGATCGCGTTGATTCTGGTGCTGGTGTGGTCCGTGGCGCCGTTTGTCCGCTGGGCGTGCCGCACCGACACGCTGACCAACTACCGGCTGATCTCACGTGAGGGCGTCTTCAAACGCGAGGGCCGGGACATTCCGATGGATCGGGTCCACGCTGTTTCCTATGACCAGTCATTCATCGAGCGGTTGCTGGGTGCCGGGACCCTACATGTTCAAACTGCCGCCCAGCACGCCGATGTAGCTCTAGATGACGTGGCGCACGTCAAACGGCGCCAGCTTCAAGTCAACGAACAGCTCCTCAACCAAGACTTTGAGTCAGTCGCTCCGGATTCGGCCGCCGGCCGCGCCGCTGAGGCCGCCTCGGGTCGCTTCGCGACCGAAGACTACGGCGATTACGAAGACGACCAAGCCCGCTAGCCCTCTGGGCTGCGCAGGTTGAACACCGCTGGTGAGCGCCGGGCGCGGCATCGGGCAGCCTAGCGGTAGCCACGCCACCACGGGCCGAACGATGGCGCGGCGCCGGGCAGCCGACTCCAGGCCGACGGGAAGCACCCAAGCCTGGCGGCCCAGCGGGGCTGAGTAGCATAGTGGGCGGCTCGCCGCCGATGCACCGGCGAGGCAACTAGACCCAAAGGAAGGCCCTTGATGCAACCGAAACCGTATCTCCGTCAACATCCTGATTCCGCCGGCTACTTTGGGGCCTATGGTGGCGCAGCAGTGCCACCGGAGCTGGCGGTGGAGATGGAAAAGATCCATCAGGCTTACCAAACCATCGGCAACAGCCACGATTTCATCATGAAGCTGCGGGATATCCGCCGGCACTTCCAAGGCCGCCCCACCCCGGTCTATTACGCCCAACGGCTGACCGAAAGCGTTGGCGGCGCCCGCATCTATTTGAAGCGCGAGGACCTGAACCACACCGGTGCGCACAAGTTGAACCACTGCATGGGCGAGGCACTACTGGCGTCCTACCTGGGCAAGAAGAAACTGATCGCGGAGACCGGCGCCGGCCAGCATGGCGTGGCCCTGGCCACCGCCGCCGCCTACTTCGGGCTGGAATGCGAAATCCACATGGGTGAGGTGGACATTGCCAAAGAACACCCCAATGTGATCCGGATGAAGATTCTGGGCGCTGAGGTGGTGCCGGTAGGCGAGGGCCAACGGACCCTCAAAGAAGCCGTGGACAGCGCCTTTGCCGCCTATTTGGAAGACCCGGTCAACACCATCTACTGCATCGGTTCGGTAGTGGGGCCACATCCGTTCC
>JAIRTF010000268.1 GCA_031255075.1 Bifidobacteriaceae bacterium
CCAGATCACCTGGACTGGCACGGCTCCATGGACGCCTACCGGGACGCCAAAGCCCGGATCTACGCCGGCGTCACCGGGGCCAGCGTTTTCAATGCCGCCGACCAGTGGGCCGCAGCCGCGGCGGCCGATGCCGCGCCACAGCCAGCCGCCGCAGCCCCCGGTGGGCAGCCAGACAGTTTGGCAGCGGCTGACATTCTGGCCGGGACGTTTCAGGCGCCGGCCTTCGATTTGGACTCGCGGCCCGATTCCTCGCTTGGTGTCACCGGCGCGGCCGGACCGAAACTGGTTGGCTTCACCCTGGCGCCGCCCGCAGCGGGGCAACTTGGTTTGGCGGATGGTTGGGTGGTGGACCGAGCCTTCGGCCCAGGCCCTGGCCAACAGCTGGTGGAACTGGCCACCTTGGGTCACCTGGCCGGTCCAGACGGCCAACTGGCACCTCACACCCAAGCCAACATCCTGGCGGCGGCGGCACTGGCCCGGGCCTACGGGGTGGAAGCGCGCGGCATCGGCCAAGGACTGGGCCAATTTCGGACCGGCGCCCACCGGCTGGAACTGGTTCACCAAGCCGGCGGCGTACGTTTCATCAACGATTCGAAGGCCACCAACGCCCACGCGGCGGCCGCCGCACTGAGTGCTTTTCCGCCCGGAAAGGTGGTGTGGATTGCGGGCGGATTGGCCAAAGGCGCCAGATTCGAAGACCTGATCAAGGCGCGCGGCGACCGCCTCAAGGCCGCGGTGCTGATTGGGCTGGATAATTCTGAACTAACCGAGGCGTTGGACCGGCACGCGCCGTCCGTGCCTGTCTGGCGAATCGAGCCGGGTGGGGATGTGATGGGGCGGGCGGTGGCCCGCGCTGCCGCTTTGGCCAGCGCCTCAGATGTGGTCCTCTTGGCGCCTGCCAGCGCCTCGATGGACCAGTTCAGTTCATACGCTGAGCGCGGCCAACAGTTTGCGGCCGCGGCGAAGGAGATAGGAGGGTAGCTGTGTCCCCAAGCAGGCTGCGCTCCTTGGTCGCCGGTTATTACATGATCCTGGTGCCGGTGGCGGTGCTGACTGTGGTGGGCCTGGTGATGACCATGTCCGCCCACACCGTGGTGGCTTTGGGCCAAGGCGAAAGCCCCTACCGGGCCGGTATGGTTCAGGCTCGTTACGCCCTGGTGGGAGCGGCGGCCGGGTTGATTCTGGCTCACACCCACCGGTTGTTGGGCCGGGCGGTGGCCTGGTCAGCCCTGATCGGTTCGCTGGTGTTGCAAGGGTTGGTGTTGTGGACGCCACTCGGACTGGATGAGTTCGGCAACCGCAACTGGCTGCGGATAGGCTCCAGCCTGACGGTCCAACCATCTGAGTTCATCAAGTTCGGTTTGGCGTTGTGGCTCGGTTCGGTGCTGGCCATCAAGAAGGAAGCTCTGACCCGCTGGTCGGATTTGGCGGTGCCAGGCCTGATTGGCATTGGCGTGTCCGTCGGCATGGTCTTGGCCGGTTCTGACGCCGGCACGGTTTTCGTGCTGGGAGTCATGGCGCTGGGCGGTTTGGTGTTGGCCGGTGTGCCCTGGTCCAAGCTGGCGGCCCTGTTCGGGGCGGCCGTTGGTGGTGGTGTGCTGCTGATAGCCACCTCATCCCACCGCTTGGAGCGGTTCGTCATGGCGTTCAACCCGGACGCCTGCACCGACACTTTGGGGGCCTGCTACCAGATTCGCCAAGCCGAATATTCGCTGGCCTCCGGTGGCTGGTTCGGCACCGGTTTGGGTGCTTCACGGGCCAAATGGGCTTATCTGTCCCAGGCTGATTCGGATTTCATTTTCGCCATCATTGGGGAGGAACTGGGCCTGTTGGGAGCCTTGGCCGTGCTGGCACTGTTTGGGGTGCTGGGCTTTGGCCTGTTCCAAGTGGTGCGGCTGCACCCGGACCGGTCGGTTCAGATTGCGGTGGGGACCATCGCCTGTTGGATTGAGGGCCAAGCCCTGATCAACATTGGCATGGTTATCCGGGTGCTGCCGGTGATCGGTGTGCCGTTGCCGTTTGTGTCGTCAGGAGGTTCGGCGTTGATCGCCTGTCTGGCGGCTATTGGGGTGGTGTTCGGTCTGATGCGGACCGAACCGGAGGTGGCGGCTGCCATCACTTGGCGTTCCCGCCGGGCCCGCCGTTTGGGGGCAGTGGTGGATGTCCGCGGCGAGGTGGCCTAGGTGAGGCTGGTATTGGCCGGCGGCGGCACCTTTGGTCACGTTGGCCCGTTGCTGGCCACCGCCCACGAACTGCGCCAACGCGACCCGTACGTTGAGATCCAGGTCATTGGCACCGCCGAGGGCATTGAGGCCGGCTTGGTTCCAGCCGCTGGTTGGCCGTTGGTGACCATCCCGAAGGCGCCGTTGCCGCGCCGCCCCGGCTCCTACGCCGTGCGCTTTCCCGCCTTGTGGCGCAAGGCGATGTCCCAGGTCAAGGAGCTCTTGACAGATTTCTCGCCCGATGCCGCGTTGGGCTTTGGCGGTTATGTCGCCACGCCCGTCTACCGGGTGGCCAGGTCCTGCGGTGTGCCGTATGTGGTTCATGAGGCCAACGCCCGGCCAGGTTTGGCCAACCGGATGGGTGCCCGCGCCGCTGCCGCCGTGGGGGTGGCTTTGCCAGATACGCAGTTGCCGGGAGCTCAGTTGGTCGGCATGCCGCTACGCGCCGGACTGGCCTATTTGAACCGGCCGGAGCAGCAGGCCGGGGCGCGGGCGGCTTTGGGTTTGCATCCGGACCGGCCAACTCTGTTGGTGGCCGGCGGTTCTTTGGGCGCAGCCCGGTTGAACCAAACCGTGGTCCAGCTGGCACCAGCCTTGTTGGGCGCCGGGGCCCAAGTGGTGCACCTGGCCGGGCCAACCAAAGCCGCCGCTGTGATGGACCAATTGGTGGCCCAAGGTTTGCGCCCGTTGGCCGTTGCGCCTGGTCAAGCTGCAGAAGCCGGCCCGGCCCAGGACGGTCCGGAGATCGAGCTATTGCCGCCGTCCGCCGGTGACGAGGCGGCTGCTGACGGTTTGGCTGGCGGGGATGGGAGCGGCATCGGCCAGCTGGGTAGCGCTTTTGGGTTGACCGGAGGCGGGGATGGGGCGCCGGTCTACCGGGTGATCGAATACTTGGACGCCATGGAATTGGCGTTGGCGGCGGCGGACTTGGCGGTGGAGCGGGCCGGGGCCGGGTCGGTGGCGGAATTGGCCTGTGCGGCATTGCCATCGGTGCTGGTGCCGTTGGCCATTGGCAACGGTGAGCAGCGGTTCAACGCCGCTCAGTTGGTTGGCGCCGGCGGCGCCGAACTGGTGCTGGACGCCGAATTCGAAACCTGGGCTGGAGCCAATCTGCTTGAACTGCTGTTGGACACTGATCGCCTGGCCGCCATGACTGAAGCAGCCGCCAGTGTGGCCATTCGCGATGGCGCCGAACGCTTGGCTGACTTGGTCAGCGGGGTGGCCGAATGACCGGCCGTAGTACCTCGCGCGGCCATGGTGTCCGGGCGGGCCTGAGAGGGAGCGTCCGCCATGGCTGAATCGGTCCATCTGATGGGTGCGGGCGGCATTGGCATGGCGGCGGTTGCCGAACTGCTGGTCCGTCAAGGCAAACAAGTCTCCGGCTGTGACACCAAACCGTCAGCGGTGTTGGACCGTCTGGCCGGCCTGGGCGTAGCCACCCACATTGGGCACAGCCCCGAACATTTGGCTGGTGTGGACCGGTTGGTCTACTCCAGCGCGGTGCCAGCCACCAACCCCGAGTTGGCGGCGGCACGGGGCGCCGGCCTGGTGCTGCAACACCGGTCAGAAGCTTTGGCGGAGGTCGCTTCCAACATGCGAGTGGTGGCGGTGGCCGGCACTCACGGCAAGACCACTACCTCAGCCATGGCGGTGGCAGCGTTGGAGGCCGCCGGGTTTGACGTTTCCTACGCCATCGGCTCGGAGTTGATGGGGCGCCCATCCGGTGCCAAGTTGGCCGATGCCGCCGCCGCCGCCCAAAACCGGGCCGCCACCGAAACGGGCGGGTCTGGCACGGAAGGTTCAGCCGCTGGGCCTGACCTATCAGCCGGTCCGGACCTGGACCCGGCCGAATCTAGCCCGGCCGCCGG
>JAIRTF010000028.1 GCA_031255075.1 Bifidobacteriaceae bacterium
TGTTCGAAGCGGCTGAAGACCTGGCCGGTCAACTGGAACAGCTGGGTTTGGAAGTGCTCTATGACGACCGCCGTAAGGTTTCACCAGGCGTCAAGTTTGCCGATTCGGAACTGATCGGCATCCCTTACATCGTGGTGGTGGGCCGCGCCCTGGCCGATGGCTTGGTTGAGCTCCGCACCCGGTCCACCGGGGAGAGCCAAACCGTGCCCGTCGCCGAAGCCGCCCAGGCAGTTGCGCAACTGGTCAAGGCTTAGCTGAGGAACGGCAGGGCCGGCAATTCTGCCCCCCACTGATGGGCTTGCACCAGCAGCCAGATGAGCGTCGGGTCGCTCGCGCCGCCGGCTGGGACGGCCGCATAATGGCTGGCTAGGGCCCGTAATCCGGCCCCCCAGCGGGTGGCCAAATCGGTGCCTTCCAGGTCCGGCAGTTGGTAGGCGGGGGCGCGGCGGTCGGCGGCTCCGGACATTCGAGCCAGCTCCTCACCGCGGTCCCGGTGCATAGCGGCGGCCGCCGCCAAGTCTGTTCGCCGGGTGTCAACCGCAGTTGGCTGGGGGCCCTGGGATTCATCGGTGGCCGGCGGTAGTGGCAGGTTGGCGGCCAAGTATTCACCCAAGAATCCGGCCTGATCCTCAGCTAGGGCCAGGTCAGCCAACACCTCAGAGGGCAGATCTGCCAGATCGGCCACCGGCGGAGGTTGCGAATCGAAAGCCGCCGAGCGGGCAATTGCCTGATCAGCTGTGACTGCCCGCCAGATTGCCCCGGCCGCCAGATCCGGTGGATCAGCAGTTGCCAGGCGCAGGGCCAGAGTCTCAACCCGGTTGACTTCCAGGACCAGCCGGTCAACCGAACAGGTCCCGGCTGTTGGCGCCGGTGACGGGCTGGCGGTGGCTGGCGGCGCGGCATCGGCCGCAGGAGATGGCAACGCGGCCAACCATTCGGGTGAATGGGCTGATAGAAGCACCAATCCGGGCTCAGACCAACCTTCCGGAGGGGCCTTCACGCAGGCTGCCGAGAGCTGCGTCAAAGCCGCCACGGCCGCCCGCAGATCGGGCAGGTCAAGCGGCTTCGCGGCTGGCGAAACCGCCGAAGTGCAGCCTGTGATCAGCGCAAACGTGGCAACTAAGGCGGTGGCAGCAGCGGCTATAGGCGGTTTGGACATCCCTACGATCTTGGCACTGACTAGACTCGTAGCCCAAAACAAGTGAACAGGCTCCTTGGAGCGCCGTGGATTTGCATCCGTCCGGACCGGCCTTGACCAGCTGGCGAAGGCGGCGGACCTGGCCCCGGCCAGGGTTTCCAGGCAGTTCTCGGAGCAAGAGACGGGGGAAACAAATGGACATCAACATGGCGGAGTTGCGAGCCCTGGAACGGGAACGCGAGATTCGAATAGACCTCCTGATTGTGGCCATTGAACAGGCACTAGGCCTGGCATATGAAAAAACTGAAGGCGCGGCCGAGGCTTGGCGGGTAGACGTGGACCGGACCACCGGGCACGTCACGGTCTGGGCCCAGGAACGGGCCGAAGACGGCACCTTGGTGCGCGAATGGGATGACACGCCGTCCGGGTTCGGACGGATCGCGGCGGCCACCGCTCGGCAAGTGATCGTAGGGCGCCTACGTGACGTGGATGATTCGCATGTCATTGGCACCTTCGAGGCCAGAGAAAACGAGATCGTCACCGGCACCGTGGTCCACGCCGGCGACACCAAATCGATCAAAGTGGACCTGGGCGGGGTGGAAGGCGTGATTCCACCCCAAGAACAGATTCCAGGCGAGAAGCTCAACCATGGCGACCGGGTCAGAGCCTTGGTCCACGACGTGACCCGCGGCCCGAAGGGCCCGGCCATCACCTTGTCCCGATCGCATCCGATGCTGGTCCTGCGGCTGTTTGCCTTGGAAGTCCCAGAAGTTGCCGACGGCCGGGTGGAGATCGCCTCGATTGCCCGGGAGGCCGGCCACCGGTCAAAGATCGCTGTGCGGACTTCCGAGCCAGGCCTCAACGCCAAGGGCGCCTGCATCGGTCAGATGGGCGGACGTGTCCGGGCCGTCCTGGCCGAACTGGCCGGGGAGAAGATTGACATTGTTGACTATTCGGATGACCCGGCCAAGTTTGTGGCCGCGGCCCTTTCGCCGTCCCAGGTCAAATCGGTTGAGATTGTCGATGAGAACGCCCGCTCGGCCCGGGTGATAGTGCCGGATTACCAACTGTCCTTGGCGATTGGCCGCGAAGGCCAAAACGCCCGCCTAGCGGCCAAACTGACCGGCTGGCGAATCGACATCCGCTCCGATGCCGAAGAGCCGGGCGCCGCCACCCCTTCCGGCGGGACCAAACTGACCGGCCCCCGGCCGGCAGACGTGGCCCGAGCCCCTGGCGGCGGTTTGCGGAACGGGAGCGGCGCGGCATCGGCCAGCGAAACTGGTGCGGCGCCGGCCACTGAAAATGCGGGCTCGGTCGATTCGCCTGGCAGATCAGCCGAGCCAATCCGCTAGACTGGCTCGCGGCTGGGCCACGCCCAGGCAACCCAACCCGTCCGAATTGAGGGGGCAACTGTGGTTACCACCCCAATGCGAATGTGTGTTGGTTGCCGTCAGCGCGGCCCACGTTCCAGCCTTGTCCGCCTGGTTTTGGCACCCGGCGCGACACATCGGCTGGTTGTGGTTGACCAGGCGGCTCGTCTACCAGGACGGGGAGCATGGCTGCACCGTGACCGCGAATGTGCGCGCTTGGCACTCAAACGCAGGCCCTGGGCGCGGGCTTGGCGCCACGCTGGCGAAATTGACGTCAGCGCGGTCGCCAAAATGGCCGCGACCAGCGGGTTGGAGCAGCCGGACCAGATCAATCCGTCGAAAGCGGGTGGAAAGAACAATGGACACACAATGAGTGCCCTGAAATGAGTACACAGCACTAGACGGCCCGCTCCTGCCTTGGAACGGGCCAAGACAGGAGCAAAGTGCAAAAGCAGCGCGTCTCCGCGCTCGCGAAGGAGCTTGGAGTAACCAGCAAGGACTTGCTGGAAAAACTGAAGGAGATCGGGGAGTACGTCAAGGGCGCCTCCTCAACGATCGAGGCGCCGGTGGTGCGCAAGGTCAGGGAAGCTTTCCCGCCGCCACCACCCCCTGAGCCGCCACCTGCTGAACCAGCCGCCGATTCAGGCGCGCCATCAGTGCTGTCCGGTGTGGCCGCAGAAGCTGCCGCCGGAGAGGGCGGTTCCGCCGCCGCGCCTGAGGCACCCGCTGAGGCGGCCGCGGCTCCCAGCCCGGCCACGGCCAGCGAGCCGAGCGCTGCCGCCGGTCCAGCCACCGAGGCACCAGCCCCGGCTGCCGCACCAGCGCCGGCCGCACCCCCAGTGGCCGATGCCGCGCCGCCAGACACCCAACCCAGCCCAGCGGCCGAAGCAGCCGCGCCGCCGGCACCCGCCGCACCCGAAAGCCCGGCGGGCGATGCTGGTTCAGCGGCTGACGCCAAGCCGGCCATTCCGGCGCCCAGGCCACCGCGGCCCGGTGGCCCCAGGCCAGGCAACAACCCGTTTGCGCCCTCGCAGGGGATGCGGCCACCGCGACCGGGCGGACCCAGGCCAGGAAACAACCCATTTGCACCATCCCAAGGCATGCCACGGCCGGGCGACGCGCCCGGCCGCTCCGGTGGCAGCCGCCCCGGCGGTCCGCGGCCCAGCCCAGGCATGATGCCTGGCCGGACCAGTCTTGGACAACAACCTGGCCGGGCTGGCGGTCCGGCCAAAGGCCGCGGTGGTGGCGGCGGTGGCGGAGCACCAACCGGTGCCCCGGGCCGTCCCGGTGGTGGCGGCGGTTTCGGTGGTCGCGGCCGTGGCGCCGGCGGACGGGGTCAAACCCAGGGCGCCTTCGGTAGGGGAGGCGGCCGGCCGGCCAAGGGCCGCAAGTCGAAGCGGGCCAAACGGCAAGAGTTCGAGCAGGCTGATGCACCCACCTTGGGTGGTGTGCGGGTGCCTCAGGGCGATGGGACCACGCTGATCCGGTTGCGGCGCGGCGCTTCGCTGACCGATTTCGGCGACCGGATTGGCGCCAACCCGGCAGCCCTGGTGACGGTGTTGTTCAACTTGGGTGAGATGGCCACGGCCACCCAATCCCTGGATGAAGACACCATCGGCACCCTCGGTGCCGAACTGGGCTATGTGGTGGAGATTGTCTCCCCGGAGGACGAAGACCGCGAACTGTTGGATTCGTTCGATATTGACCTCCAGGCAGAGCTTGACTCCGAAACCGAAGACGATCTGAAACTGCGGCCACCAGTGGTCACGGTTATGGGTCACGTTGACCACGGGAAGACCAAGCTGTTGGATGCCATCCGCCACACATCGGTGGTGGAAGGCGAATCCGGTGGCATCACCCAGCACATTGGCGCCTACCAGATCACCACCGAACACGAAGGCGAAGAACGCGCCATCACCTTCATCGACACCCCGGGCCACGAAGCGTTCACCGCTATGCGGGCCCGTGGTGCCCAGGTGACGGACATCGCCATCCTGGTGGTTGCGGCCGATGACGGCGTCATGCCCCAAACCATTGAGGCTCTAAACCACGCCCAATCCGCCGGCGTGCCGGTGGTGGTGGCCGTCAACAAGATCGATGTCGATGGCGCCAACCCCGCCAAGATCCGTGCCCAGCTCACCGAATACAACTTGGTGGCGGAGGAATACGGCGGCCAAACGATGTTTGTTGACGTCAGCGCCAAACAGCGGATCGGCATCGGCGACCTGTTGGAGGCTGTGCTGCTGACTGCTGATATTGGGCTTGACCTGCGAGCCAACCCTGACAAGGACGCCCGCGGCGTGGCTATCGAAGCCAACCTCGACAAAGGCCGGGGCGCCGTGGTGACGGCGTTGGTTCAATCCGGAACCCTCCACGTGGGGGATTCGATTGTGGCCGGCACCGCCTACGGCCGGGTCCGGGCCATGTTTGACGAACACGGTGAAACCGTCAGCGAAGCCCTGCCATCGCGGCCGGTCCAGGTGATCGGTATGACATCTGTGCCACGGGCGGGCGACACTTTCTTGGTGGCCCCGGATGACCGGACCGCCCGGCAGATTGCTGAGAAGCGAGCCTCGGCCGAACGGGCCGCCAACCTGGCCAAACGGCGCAAGCGGATCTCTTTGGAAGATTTCCAGCAGGCGCTGGAACTGGGCAAGGTCCAGACCCTCAACCTGGTCATCAAGGGCGACGTGTCCGGCTCGGTCGAAGCCCTGGAAGATGCCCTGTTGCAGATCGAAGTCGGCGAAGGCGTGGACCTGCGGGTGATTCACCGCGGGGTAGGCGCCGTGACTTTGAACGATGTCAACCTGGCCGGTGTGGACAACGCGATCATCATTGGCTTCAACGTCCGCTACGCCGAACGGGTCGAGGAGATCGCGGACCGCGAAGGCGTGGACGTGCGCTTCTATTCGGTCATCTACCAGGCCATTGATGATGTCGAAGCAGCTCTGAAGGGCATGTTGAAGCCAGAATTCGAAGAGGTTGCCCTGGGCAGCGCGGAGATTCGGGAAGTCTTCCGCTCTTCGAAGTTCGGCAACATTGCTGGCTCCTTGGTCCGCTCCGGTGTGATCCGCCGCGGCTCCAAAGCCCGCGTCTTGCGGCAGTCCGTGGTGGTGGGAGAAAACTTGTCGATCGAATCGTTGCGGCGCTTCAAAGATGACGTCACCGAAGCCCGTGAAGGCTACGAATGCGGCATTGGCCTTGGCTCGTTCAACAACATCCAAGTTGATGACGTGATTGAGACCTATGAGGTGCGTGAGAAGGAACGGGTTTGAAACGCGAATCGCCCCGGGCGCGGCGCGTAGCTGATCGCATCAAAGAAGTCGTGGCCGGGTTGTTGACCAGAAGTATCAAGGACCCGCGCCTGGGCTTTGTGACCATCACCGATGTGCGGGTGACCGGTGATCTGCAGCACGCCACGATTTTCTACACGGTGTTGGGTGATGAAACCGCTTGCCAGGAAACGGCCGCCGCCTTGGCTTCGGCCCGCGGGTTGATCCGGTCCGAGGTGGGCAAATCCTTGGGGCTACGGCTGACGCCGACCATCGATTTCCAGTTGGACCAGTTGCCGGAGGGCGCCAGCCGGATTGAGGATGCCCTGCGCCGGGCCGCTGAACAGGACGCCGATGTGGCGGCCCAGGCAGCCGGTGCTTCCTACGCCGGTGAAGCTGACCCGTATCAACACGATGAGCCAGACGACTGACCAACCCGCGGTGGCGCCGGCTGGGGTGCTGGTGTTGGACAAGCCGCTGGATTGGACTTCGCATGATTGCGTGGCCAAACTGCGGCGGTTGTTGGGCGTCAAGAAGATCGGCCACGCGGGCACCTTGGACCCGGCGGCCACCGGTGTGCTGGTGGCCGGAGTGGGGCGCGGCACCCGTTTCCTGACCTACCTGAGCGGGCTGGATAAGGCCTACACGGCCACCATCCGTTTGGGCGTGGCCACCACCACGGACGATGCCGCCGGGGAAGTCACCAGCGTCACTCCGGCTGCTGCCTTGGGCCATGACCGCCTTGAAGCTGGCGTGGCTTTGCTGACCGGGGACATTCTGCAAGTGCCGAGTTCGGTCAGCGCCATCAAAGTGGCCGGCAAACGAGCCTATGCGCGGGTCCGCGCCGGCGAAACAGT
>JAIRTF010000162.1 GCA_031255075.1 Bifidobacteriaceae bacterium
GCAGTGCGGCCCCCGAAAGTGGTCGCCCTGGGTGGAGGCCACGGTTTGGCGGCCAGCCTGCGGGCTTTACGACATGTCACCTCGGATCTGACCGCCGTTGTAACGGTGGCGGATTCGGGCGGTTCATCAGGACGTTTGCGGGACGAATTCGCTTGTCTGCCGCCTGGCGATCTGCGCATGGCGTTAGCCGCCCTTTCCGGCCACGACGAATGGGGCCTGACCTGGCGTGAGGTGTTGCAACACCGCTTCGGCGGGGACGGTCTGCTGGCTGGTCACACCATTGGCAACCTGCTGATTGTGGGGCTGTGGGAGATGTGGGCCGGAGACCCAGCCGCCGGCTTGGACTTTGTCGGCAAACTGGTCGGCGCCGAAGGCCGGGTGTTGCCCATGTCAACTGTGCCGCTGGATGTGGAAGCGGACATCACCCGCTGGGTAGATGGCGCCGAATGGCACACCTCGGTGCGCGGCCAGGCCAAAGTGGCGTTGGCTCCCGGCCGGGTGGACGCGGTGCGGCTGACACCGGCGGACGCGCCGGCTTGTCCGCAAGCCGTTGAAGCTATCCGCCAAGCCGACTGGGTGATCTTGGGGCCAGGGTCTTGGTATACCTCGGTAATCCCGCATCTGTTGATCCCGGAATTGGCTGAGGCAGTGCTGGATCCGGACCGCCGGCGGGTCGTCACTTTGAACCTGGAGGGACAAGCCGGGGAAACCAGCGGCTATAGTGCTTCAGATCACCTTGCTGCTCTGGGTTCCTACGCGCCTGGGGCACGTTTCGATGTGGTAATCGTGGACAATTCAGCGGTCGAGGACCTGCAGGGGTTGGAACGCTTGGCTTCCGAGTGCGGCGGGCAAGTGTTGGCTCGCCCGGTCAGGAATGCGGCCAGACCTGGTGAACACGACTCGTTGAAGCTGGCGGCCGCGTATCGCGAGGCTTTCTGGGAAGGAACGTAGAACGAATGGCTCTGACTCTGGCAGTCAAAGAGGAACTGGCACGTCTGAAGGTTGACTCCTCCTGCTGCAGGCGGGCCGAAACGGCCGTCATCTTGCGGTTTGCCGGTGGATTGCACATCATTGCCGGGCGGATCGTGGTGGAAGCCGAACTGGACACCGCCATCGCTGCCCGCCGCCTGCGCATGACCGTCCAAGAGCTGTACGGCAACAAGTCCGAGATCGTGGTGGTCTCCGGCGGTGCCCTCAAACGCGGCAACCGCTACTACGTCCGTTTCGCCACCGATGGCGAAGGCCTGGCCCGCCAAACCGGGTTACTTGATTCACGAGGCCGGCCGGTGTTGGGTTTGCCGCCAAACATCGTGGCGGCTGGTGTCTGCGAAGCCGAAGCCGCTTGGCGGGGTGCCTTCCTGGCCCACGGTTCGTTGACCGGACCAGGGCGGTCCGGCGCGCTTGAAGTCACCGCCCCCGGGCCTGAAGCGGCTTTGGCGCTGGTTGGCGCAGCCCGGCGGTTGGGGGTGGCGGCCAAGTCACGGGACGTGCGCGGCATCGACCGGGTGGTCATCAGAGACGGTGACGCGATCCGGGCCATGTTGACGCGAATGGGTGCCCACGAAGCGGTCATGGAATGGGAAGAGCGGCGGCTGCGGCGGGAACTGATCGGCAACGCCAACCGGATGGCCAACTTTGATGACGCCAACCTGCGCCGGTCAGCCCGGGCGGCTGTGGCCGCGGCGGCCAGAGTGGAACGGGCCTTTGAGATTTTGGGCGATGGCGTACCGGACCATTTGCGGGGCGCCGCCATGTTGCGTCTGGCCAACCGGGAAGCCTCGCTGGAGGAACTTGGAGCCCTGGCTGATCCGCCGTTGACCAAAGACGCGGTGGCCGGGCGCATCCGCCGGCTCCTGGCAATGGCTGACAAGCGGGCTGTGCAGCTCGGAATACCGGGTACTGACGCCGCTTTGCCGCCCGAGCTATATGACATATGACCTGATGATTTGGTAGGGCTGACCGCATTCTGGTGGTGGGCCAAAAGGGAACGCGACCAAGCGCCCCAGATGCTAGGGTCATACCTTGGTGCCGCGAGCCGAAGACAGGCTGGCGGAACCGTCGAAGGGCAGGGCCGTCCGGCCGCTGCCGAAGCTTACTCGGCGCCGAGGAACGGCGCTTTACGAGGGGAGACTTGGAATGACGATTCGTGTTGGCATCAACGGTTTTGGCCGCATTGGCCGCAACTTCTACCGGGCCATCTTGGCCAGCGGCGCCGACATCCAGATTGTCGGTGTCAACGACTTGACAAGCCCTGAGGCGCTGGCCAACTTGGTGAAGTTTGATTCGGTGTTGGGACGCCTGGACCAGCCGGTCAGCGCTGGCCCTGATTCGATCACCGTTGGTTCACACACCTTCAAAGTGACAGCCGAAACTGACCCGTCACAGTTGCCGTGGGCGCAGTTGGGCGCGGACATCGTGATCGAATCGACTGGACGGTTCACCGACGCGCTGAAAGCCAAGGCCCACATTGATGCCGGCGCCAAGAAGGTCATCATCTCCGCCCCGGCCAAGAATGAGGACGGCACGTTCGTCATCGGTGTCAATGAGAAGAACTATGACCCGGCCATCCACCACATCATCTCCAACGCCTCCTGCACCACCAACTGCCTGGCCCCCTTGGCCAAGGTGCTGCACGAATCAGTCGGCATTGTCCGTGGCCTGATGACCACCGTCCACGCCTACACCGGCGACCAGAACCTCCAAGACGGTCCACACCGCGATCCGCGCCGGGCCCGGGCCGCGGCCGTCAACATTGTGCCGACCTCGACCGGCGCCGCCAAGGCTGTGGCCCTGGTACTGCCAGAACTGAAAGGCAAACTGGACGGCTACGCGCTGCGCGTCCCGGTGATCACCGGCTCGGCCGTGGACCTGACCTTCACCGCCGCCAAGCCGGTCACCGCTGAAGACGTCAACCTGGCCGCCAAGGTGGCTTCTGAGACCCCTGAACTGAAGGGCATCCTGAAGTATTCAACCGATCCGCTGGTCTCCACCGACATTGTCACCGACCCGGCCTCCTCGATCTTCGATTCCGGCCTGACCAAGGTGATTGATGACCAGGTCAAGGTTGTGGCCTGGTATGACAACGAGTGGGGTTACTCCAACCGCCTGGTTGACCTGTCGGTTTATGTCGGCGAACGCCTCTGACAACTGAACATGGGGGGCTGGCCCAGGTGCGCGGGCCGTTCAATGGCAGCGCGCCTGGGCCGGCATCACCGGCTTGCCACTTCGGCAGGTGGGGGCGCGGGGTTACAGCCGGCGCGGCATCGGACAACTGAAGAGGAACAACTGAACGGGTTCAAAGGGAGTTGAATGACATGGCGTTGAAAACTATCGAATCGTTGGGGGACCTGCGCGGCAAGCGGGTGTTGGTCCGGGCAGATCTGAACGTACCGTTGGACGGCCAGCGGATCACCGATGACGGCCGGGTCCGCGCTTCGGTGCCAACTATCCGGCGTCTGGCTGAGGCCGGCGCCAAAGTGGTGGTCATGGCCCACCTGGGGCGGCCAAAGGGCGGCCCAGAATCGAAGTATTCGCTCCAACCGGTGGCGTTGCGGCTCGGTGAGCTGTTGGGCCGGCCGGTGGCTTTCGCTGAGGACACCGTCGGACCGATTGCCCACCAACGGGTGGCCGCCGCCCAAGATGGCGACGTGGTGGTCTTGGAAAACGTCCGGTTCAACCCGGCCGAAACCTCCAAGGACGATGCCGCCCGCCAGGCCTTCGCCGAACAGCTGGCCGAGCTGGGCGACGCTTTCGTATCGGATGGTTTCGGTGTGGTCCACCGCAAGCAGGCTTCGGTCTATGACATTGCCAAGATTCTGCCCGCGGCCGCCGGTGAGCTGGTGTTGAGCGAGGTAGAAGCCTTGCGCCGGGCGACTGAGAACCCGGAACGGCCCTATGTGGTGGTGTTGGGCGGCTCCAAAGTGTCAGACAAGCTGGGTGTGATTGGCAACCTGCTGGAGAAGGCAGATGCCTTGCTGATTGGCGGTGGCATGGTGTTCACCTTCCTGGCCGCCAAAGGCTACCCGGTGGGCACATCGCTGCTCGAAGAAGACCAGATTGACCAGGTCCGCGGCTATTTGGAGCAAGCCAAAGCCAAGGGCGTGGAGCTGATGCTGCCAACCGACATTGTGGTAGCGGACAAGTTCGACAAGGACGCCGCCCACTTCGACGTGGCCGCCTCCGAAATCCCCGAAGGCTACATGGGCCTGGACATTGGCCCCGATTCGCGCAAGGCCTTCGCCGCCAAGATCAAGAGCGCCGCCACCGTGGTCTGGAACGGCCCGATGGGTGTGTTCGAATTCCCGGTCTTCGCGGCCGGCACCCGAGACATCGGCCAAGCCCTGGCCGATTCATCCGGTTTCACCATTGTCGGTGGTGGCGATAGCGCCGCCGCCATCCGCCTGCTGGGCCTGCCGGAAGACAAGTTTGGGCACATCTCCACCGGCGGTGGAGCTTCCCTGGAACTGCTGGAAGGCAAAGAGCTGCCCGGCATAGCGGTATTGGAGGCCTGAGCCCAATGGCACGTACCCCGTTGATGGCCGGCAACTGGAAAATGAACCTGGACCATTTGGAGGCTGCTGCTTTGGTGCAACGCCTCTACTGGGAGTTGCAGGACGCCAACTTTGACTACTCCAAGGTGGAAGTGGTGGTGTTGCCGCCGTTCACCGACCTGCGGTCCACCCAGACCGTGACAGATGCTGATTCGATGCACATCAAGTACGGCGCCCAAGATGTTTCCACCCATCCCGACGGCGCCTACACTGGCGAGATTTCAGCCCGCATGTTGGCGAAGCTGGGCTGCTCCTATGTGGTGGTGGGCCACTCCGAACGGCGCCAGTATCACGGCGAAACCGATCAGGAAGTTGGTCAGAAGGCCTTGGCTGCCTTTGGCGGAGAGATGGTGCCGATCATTTGTGTCGGTGAGCCGTTGCCGGTCCGCAAGTCCGGTGAGCATGTCGCCTACACCCTGGCCCAGTTGGATGGTGTGTTCGCGGAGCTGAGCGGTGAATTGGCCCGGGACGCAGTGGTTGCCTATGAGCCGGTTTGGGCTATCGGCACCGGTGAAGTCGCCACCGCGGACGATGCCGAAGAGGTTTGCGCCGCCATCCGGGTCCGTCTGGGCGAATTGTTCGGCGGGGATGTCAGCCAACGGGTGCGCGTGTTGTACGGCGGCTCGGTCAAAGCTTCGAACGTGGCCGGCATCATGGCCCAACCGAACGTTGATGGGGCACTGGTCGGCGGAGCGTCCCTTGACGCCGCCGAATTCGCCCGCATCTGCCGGTTCCACGATCACGTAGCGTAAGCTAGTCCGCCGTGAACAACTTTCTGTCTGTTACGCTCCAGGTCATCCTGGTGGCGACCAGCGCTTTCTTGATCCTGCTGATCTTGATGCACAAGGGGAAGGGCGGCGGCCTGTCCGACATGTTCGGCGGCGGATTCTCTTCCAACCTGGGATCTTCCGGCGTGGCAGAGAAGAACCTCAACCGGTTCACAGTGGTGGTCGGAATCGTTTGGATCATCGCGGTGTTGCTACTCGTGTGGATCCAAAAGATGGCCCGTTAGCCTGGTTCAACCAGGCCGGGGACCAGCTGGTGGGTCCTTGTTGAACAGTTTCCCCATACCCAAGGAGAAGGCGATAAATGGCTGGTGGTAGTGCGATTCGTGGTTCCCGCGTCGGCGCGGGTCCAATTGGCGAAGACGAGCGCGGCGAGGCGGCCGCACGCGTCACAATCAGTTACTGGTGCATCAACGGGCATGAAACCCGGCCCAGCTTTGTTGATGACGCCCTGACCCAGGTCCCGGAACTGTGGGACTGTCCGCGCTGCGGTTTGCCGGCCGGTCAGGACCCGTTGAGCCCACCTGAGCCGCCCCGCAACGAGCCTTACAAGACACACCTGGCTTACGTCAAAGAACGCCGCTCCGATGAGGACGGCGCGGTGTTGTTGAATGAAGCCCTGGCGGCCCTGCGGGCCCGCCGTGGCGAAATCCCAGCCTGACCAAGTGTTCACCGCGGGGAGCATCAGATAGTTGTACCGGCGTAACGCTGGGCCGCCCAGCCCCTTCCGCCCATCGGTGGCGGAGATTGATCCTGAGTTCGAACAGGTCCGGGGGCAAGTTTTCAAGCCCCTGATTTGGGCTCTGCCGCCGGCCGCGCTAGGAACCGCCGTTCTGATTTGGCAGCCGGTCGGATTGGTTGCCGCGCTGATGTTGGCCATTGGCAGTGCTTCGATTTGGCTGATTGGCCGCCGGCTGCCGCGCCGGCTGGCACCAGCCTGGTACGCCTGGGCCGCCGCCGGAGCCATTTCGATTGCCTTGGTCAACTGGTGGTTGCTGATCGGCTTTGCGGCCTTCGCAGTGGCCGGAGGCTTGGCCGGCCGGGCGTTCATCGCCGCAGTGGCGCGGCGCAGTCTAGGCACAGAGTCACCCTACCGGTTGGTTTGGGGCGAGCCGAACGGCATTGTTGAGGCGCCGCGCCCATCCCCGGCGCTGCTGGAAGAGCGGATCAAGGCTTTGGATGGTGCTGCCAGTTCAGCGGTCAGCTTCTTCTTTGGCCCAGACCGCCTGGACATTTGTGGGCAGGCCCCAGACCGGTTGTTGATCTATCACACGTCCGGTTTCGATGGCGGCCGGGTGGCTTTGCACCAGGCCGTCACTGGGCCGGACCGGATGCCGCGCGAAGCTTTCACCGTTGGCAACCCGGCCCAGAACCTGGAGTTGCCGGGCAATTGTTTTGTGCCGTTGGACCGGGCTTTGGTGGTGGCCCGCATTTTCCACGCCACCGGTGGCCGGGCCCCACAGATCGAATGGTTGGCGGACGGCACGGACGGCTTCGCAGCTTTCAAACCGGCGCCTATTCAGGCCAACAACGCCATGGTTACCCGGCCGGCCAGCGCTCCGCCGCCGCCGCGGTGGTGGCGCGACCTGCGCTGGCATGCCACCTGGTTGACAGCTTTGGTGGCTACCGGCGCGTTTGCGGCGGCCGATGCCGCGCCAGACTCCGCGCTGAGCGGTCTCAGTTTGGTGGGCGCTGTCTTTGCCGGTCTGATGTGCGGAGCGTTGAGCGGCGCGTTGCGCTTCGGCGCAGCCACCCTAGTGATCTTGGCCGGTTGGTCGATCTGGGGCTGGTCGGCGGCGGTGCCGCCGTGGGCAGCCCTGGCCTGGAGTGCCGCCGCCATGGCCGGCATGGCTTTGGCGGATTGGCCAATCGAACGGTGGCCGGCGCTGGCACCGGCCCGCTTTGGGCAGGTTCGCCCGGCCCGGCGAAATACTGACACCGCGCCGGTTGAAGGCGCTGACCTGGTAAGGTGAACGGCGGTGTGCCTCAGCGGGTCAACCGCTGAAGACATTCCTGGGGTCTTAGCCAATGAGTTGACCCCACGCGGAACCCAGTGTTCCGCGCGTTTCGATTAGACACGAACAGGAGCAGTGATCAAGTCATGGCAGTTCGCCGTGCCAGGCGCCAAGTGCGCGAATCGAGGGCCCTCGGGTTGGCTCTCACCCCCAAAGCCGCCAAGTATTTGGAGAAGCGGCCCTACCCACCAGGTGAGCACGGCCGCGGCCGCCGCCGGACCGAATCCGACTACGCCATCCGCCTGCGTGAGAAGCAGCGGCTGCGCGCCCAGTACGGACTGCGGGAGAAGCAGATTGCCCGGGCTTTCCAGGATGCCCGCCGCGAACCGGGCCTGACCGGTGAAGCTTTGGTCGAATTGCTTGAGGTGCGGCTCGATTCGCTGGTGCTGCGCTCCGGTTTCGCGCGGACCATTTTCCAAGCCCGCCAAGTGGTGGTTCACCGCCATGTGATGGTGGACGGCAAGATTGTTGACCGTCCGTCCTTCCGGGTCAAGCCCGGCCAGGTGTTCATGATCAAGCCGAAGTCGCAGCCGCTGGTGCCGTTCCAGGTGGCAGCCGCCGGCGCCCATCGCGACGCCCAGGTGTGGCAGATCCCGGACTATTTGGATGTCAACTTGGAGCGGCTCCGCGCCGAGTTGACCCGCCGGCCCAAGCGGGCCGAAGTGCCGGTCACCTGCGATGTGCAACTAGTGGTGGAGCACTATTCACGTTAGGAGTCAGCCATGACCGTAGGTGAGGTTGCCGGCCTGATCGCGGCCATTGCCTTCGTGGTGTTGGTGGCCCTGGCCGCGGTGCCGCTTATCCGGTTGGGCAAAATGTTCGGCTCAGCCGCCAAATCGGTTGATGACTTGACTGCCCACACCGTGCCCATCTTGGATGAGGCGGCCACGGCCGTGGCCGGTGCCAATGCTCAACTGGAGAAAGTTGACGTCATCACCACGGCCGCCGCTGACACCACCCAGAACGTCTCAGCGCTGACAGCATTGTTTGCCGCCACACTGGGCAGCCCGCTGATCAAACTGGCGTCCTTCACCTACGGTGTGCGGCGCGTGGTGCGGGACAAGTTCCGCCAATCGAAGGCCTGACATGCGGCGCCTGGCTTGGTTGATGATCGGCACCACCCTGGGGGTGGGACTGGCTGTATGGGGGTACCGCAAGCTGAACGCCGCCAAACAGGCGGCCTCACCGGAAGGCTTGGCACGCGGCATCGTCCAACTGAAGGACAAAGCGGTGGACCTGGCCGCCGAGATCAAACAGGCGGCGGCCGAACGCGAACAACAACTGCGGCAGGCCCTGCTGCAAGACGAATAGATTCTGGAGCCATGCGCACTAGCGAAATCAGGAACCGATTCCTCAGCTACTTTGAGAATCAGGGTCACGAAGTGGTCCCGTCCGCCTCTCTGATCAGCCAAGACCCGTCTTTGCTGTTCACCGTGGCCGGCATGGTGCCGTTCATTCCCTACATTCTGGGGGAGTTGCCAGCGCCCTATCCGCGCGCCACCTCGGTCCAGAAGTGTGTCCGCACCGGGGACATCGAAGAGGTTGGCAAGACCACCCGCCATGCCACGTTCTTCCAGATGAACGGCAACTTCTCATTCGGTGACTACTTCAAAGAGGGCGCCATTCGCCACGCCTGGGAACTGGTCACCGGCTCCGAGAAGGACGGCCACCTGGGCTTCGACCCGGACAAAGTGTGGGTCACCGTCTATCACGATGATGACGAGGCAGCCAAGTTGTGGCGGAAGATTGCGGGCCTGAAAGAGGAACGCATTCAACGCCGCGGCATCAAGGACAACTACTGGTCCACCGGCCAACCCGGACCGGCCGGCCCTTGCTCGGAGATCTTCATTGACCGCGGGCCAGACTTCGGCCCAGACGGCGGCCCGGTAGTTGACGAAGACCGGTTCTTGGAAATCTGGAACCTGGTGTTCATGGAGTTTGAACGCGGTGCCGGTGGTGCCAAACAGGATTACCCATTGCTCGGCGAACTGGACCAGAAGGTCATCGACACCGGTATGGGCTTGGAACGGGTGGCCTTCCTGCTCCAAGGTGTCCACAACCTGTATGAGATTGACGAGGTTGCCCCGGTTATCCGCCGGGCTGAAGAGCTGACCGGTGTGCTCTACGGGGCCGATGCCGAAGCCGACGTCCGCCTGCGGGTGGTAGCTGATCACGTCCGCGCCGGCTTGATGTTGATTGGCGATGGCGTAGTGCCATCCAATGAAGGGCGCGGCTATGTACTGCGGCGGCTGTTGCGCCGAGTAGTCAGGTCAATGCGGCTGCTGGGCATTGACAGGCCGGTCTTCCCGGAGTTGTTCGATGTTTCGCGCAACGCCATGTGCTTGTCCTATCCCGAGCTGCAAGCCGATTGGGAACGCATCTCCACCACGGCCTTCGCCGAAGAGGAAGCCTTCTTGCGGACGCTGGCGTCTGGTTCAACCATCTTGGATGTGGCCATCAGCTCCGCCAAAGCCGCCGGCCAGGAACGGATCAGCGGCCAAGAGGCCTTCCAACTGCATGACACCTACGGCTTCCCAATCGACTTGACCTTGGAGATCGCCTCCGAACAAGGTTTGGATGTTGACCAGGAAGCTTTCACCAAGCTGATGCATGATCAGCGTGACCGGGCCCGGAAGGACGCCGCCGCCAAGAAGGTGGGCCACGCGGACACTCTGGCCTACCAAGATTTGGCAGCAGAGATCGCCGCAGCGGGTGACGCCGGTGCCAACGGCCAGGTAACCGAATTCACCGGCTACACCGAATTCGAAGGCCGCGGGCGGGTCTTGGCTTTGATCCAGAACGGCCAGGGCACACCGGCTATTGACGGGCCGGCCGAACTGGAACTGGTTCTGGACCGCACCCCGTTCTACGCCGAATCCGGCGGGCAGCTGGCTGACCAGGGCACCATCGAGTTCGATTCGGGTGCCTACTTCGAGGTCGATGACGTCCAACGGCCCATTGCCGGGCTGACCGTCCACCGCGGCCGGCTGATGGAAGGTCGGCTGGTGTTGGGCGATCCCGGTTACGCGCGGATTGACACCGAACGGCGCCGGGCCATCTCCCGGGCCCACACCGCCACTCACATGGTTCACAAGGCCCTGCGGGAACAGCTCGGTAAGACGGCCACCCAGGCTGGTTCTGAGAACGCGCCATCCCGGCTGCGGTTCGATTTCCGCTACGGCAGCGGCGTTTCCGCCGATGCGATGGGGGAAATCGAAGAACGGGTCAACACCCGGCTGGCTGATGACCTGGAGGTCACCGAACAGCTGATGCCGATTGACGAAGCCCGCGAACTGGGCGCCATGGCGCTGTTCGGCGAAAAGTATGGACAAATCGTGCGGGTGGTCTCCATTGGTGGGGACTGGTCCAAAGAGCTGTGCGGCGGCACCCACATGCGCCGGTCCGGCGAACTGGGCCGAGTCAGCCTACTGGGCGAAGCCTCGATCGGTTCAGGTGTGCGGCGCGTCGAAGCCTTGGTGGCTGATGGCGCCTACGCCCACCAAGCCAAAGAACATCTGCTGGTGTCGCAACTGACCGACGCGTTGAAGGTCCGGCCAGATGAACTGGTCGACCGGGTGACGTCCCTGGTGACAAAGCTGAAAGCGGCAGACAAGGCGATGGCCGCGATGCGTTTGGAGCGTTTGCGTGGCCAGATTCCGGACATCGCCGCCGGAGCCCGCCGGGTTGGCCAGGCCATGTTGGTGACCGCCACTTTGCCCGATGCCGCCGTTGACGACCTCCGTGACATGGCCAATTCCGTACGCGACCGCCTGGGTGAGGCCGAACCGGCAGTGGTTGCCCTGGGCAGTCCCGATCCGGACAGCGGCCGCGGTGTGTTGGTGGTGGCCGTCAACAACGCCGGCCAAACAGCTGGTCTGAAAGCCGGGGAACTGGTCGGCATCGCCTCCCGGGTACTTGGTGGTGGTGGCGGCGGCAAGCCGGGCCTGGCTCAGGGCGGCGGACCGGATGGAGCCAAGCTGGATGAAGCTTGGACAGCCATCGGCCAGGCACTGTGATGCCAAACTGGCCGGGCAGCCGCCCGCGGCGGAGCAGTGGCCGTGGTGCCTGGCTGGGCGTGGACCTCGGTGAAAAGCGGGTCGGCCTGGCCCAATCAGACCCGGACGGCAAACTGGCCACGCCGCTGACCACACTGCAGCGGAACGGCCAATCGCTCAAAGACTTGGCCGCCCGGGTGGCGGAGATCGCCACCGAACAGGGCATCAGCCGGGTGGTGGTGGGCCTGCCGCTGAACATGGACGGCACCGACGGTGTCAAAGCCCGCGAAGCCCGTCACTTCGCTGAGCACTTGGAGGCCCTGGTCCCCGAAGTGGTCTTGCAGGATGAACGCCTGTCTTCGATGCTGGCCAACTGGCAGCTGCGGGACGCCGGCCTCAATACCCGTCGCGGCCGGAGAGTGGTGGATGAAGCGGCGGCGGTGCTGATTCTCCAAGTGGTGCTGGACCTGGACGGTCATTCGGACGCACCGTGAACGCGGCGGCCATCAGCCATCAGCGAAACTGATCACGCTGGCGCAAAGATCACAAAACGGTAAACTCGACTCCCGTGACCCAGCCCTGGAACCCATTCGGCGAGGACGAGGCCCCTCCAACGCCGCCGGTCGCTTGGCAGCCCGCTCCGGCCACCCGGGGCGAACTGCGGGCTGAACGCCATGAGGCGTCCAGGGGAGTCAAAGAAGCCAAACGCCACCGCTGGGTCGGCGCGGTGGTGGTTGTGGTGCTGGTGGCAGTGGTCGCGGCGGTCGGTTGGTTTGTCGGCAAGCCGATCCTCGATTCGTTGACCAAACCGAAAGACCCGCCAACGGTGACTGATTATCCCGGCCCTGGTGAGGGCGAAGCCACCATCGTGATTGATGAAGGTGACCTGGGCCGCGTCATAGCCCAGAAGCTGGTCGATGCAGGAGTGATCGCCTCAACTGGGCCGTTCATCGCATTGTTGACCGAATCGCCTGACCAGGCCGCGTCTATCCAACCGGGAACCTATCTGCTGCAGCAGAAGATGAGCGCCAAGGACGCCTTCACGGCGCTGCTCAACCCGGACAACCGCAACGCCATTGTGTTCACCGTGCCCGAAGGCAAACGAGCCGAAGAGGTTTACCAGATCATCGCCGCGGCCATTGCCCGTTCCGAATTGGGTTCCAACGCCGCCCAAGCCGATGTCGATGCCGAAGCCGCCCGCCAAGTAGAAGCGGTGCGAGCCGCCGCCGGCGACAGCGCCGCCATTGGCCTCCCGGCCGAAGCCAACGGCTTGATTGAAGGCTGGCTCCAACCCCAGACTTACGCCTTCAACATTGGGACTGAGCCGACCGCCATCCTGGCCAAGATGGTGGCCGGGCAGGTGGCAGCCCTTGAGGATTTGGAAGTTCCGCGCGCCGAGTGGATGCGGACCATCACTGTCGCTTCGATGGTGGAACGCGAAGCCCGGATCCCTTCCGATCGCGGCAAAGTGGCCCGGGTGTTCCTCAGCCGGTTGAACATCGGCATGAAGCTGCAATCAGATGCCACCGTTATGTACGGCGTGGGCCGCTTCGACACCACCGCGGCCACCACGAACGCCGAACGCCAAGCCAACAACCCGTTCAACACCTATGTGGTGCCGGCGCTACCAGCCGGCGCCATCGCCAACCCGGGCTTCGCCGCCTTGGAGGCCACGGTTCACCCCACCGAAGGGCCGTGGATCTATTTCGTGACGATCTGTGACGCCACCGGTGAGACCGAGTTCAACGAAACCTTCGAAGGGCACCAGGCATCGGTCGCCAAGCGTGATGCCGGCGGCGGCCCGAATTGCCCTAAGGCATGACCGGCTCCGCCAAAGCCGCCCGCCGCGCCGCGGTACTGGGCAGCCCGATAGCGCACTCCTTATCCCCGGCTCTGCATTTGGCGGCCTACCAAGCACTCGGCTTGGACGGGTGGCAATACTCAAAAGCCGAGATGACTGAGGCTGATCTGCCGGGCTTCCTCCAATCAATCCGAGTCACCCAATCCGCAGCTGACCCAGAAAGCAACTCACAACTGCCGTGGGCGGGGCTGTCATTGACCATGCCGCTGAAACACGCCGTTCTGGGCCTGGTGGACTTTGTTGAACCGCTGGCCAAAGCGGTCGGCGCCGCCAACACGGTGATAGTCAGCCGGGCCGGGCTGACCGCTGCCAACAGCGACGTCTACGGCATAGTGGCAGCCATTCGCGAAACCGCCCCGAATCAAGAGCTTCAGACGGCCGCCATCTTGGGCGGCGGTGCAACGGCCGCCTCCAGCTTGGCCGCTCTGGCCGAATTGGGCATCAAGGACCCCGAAGTCTACGTTCGCTCGTTGGAACGCTCACGCGGTGTGGCCATGGCCGCCGCCCGGCTGCACGTCGAACCGGTTTTCCGCAAATTGAGCCCGGCCACCAGGTTGGATGCCATCACGGCGGACGTGGTCATCTCTACGTTGCCGGCCCACGCTGCCGATTGGTTGGCCCCGGAGGCCGGCGGCGCGGCATCGGCCGCTATGACGGTGCCAACCGGTCGGCAACGGGTGTTGCTCGATGCCGCCTACGAACCCTGGCCATCACGGTTGGCGACCGTCTGGGCCGGCGGCGGCGGGTTGGTGGCATCCGGCAAGTTGATGTTGTTGCACCAGGCGGCGCTGCAGGTGCAAATGATGACAGGCTATGCCGCGCCAATCGCGGCGATGCGGCAAGCGATCGACTAACCGGGCAGAATAGACACCATGTTGCGTTGGCTGACAGCAGGCGAATCCCACGGCCCGGCGGTGCTGGGCGTGCTGGAGGGAGCCCCGGCCGGCATCCAAATCGGAACCAGCGAAATCGCGGCGGCTTTGGCCAGGCGGCGGTTGGGCTACGGACGCGGCGCGCGAATGAAGTTCGAGGCCGACAAAGTCCAAGTCTTGGGTGGGCTGTGGCGGGGCCAAACCACCGGCGGACCGGTGGCTATCGCCGTGGAGAACAGCGAATGGCCCAAATGGGAACAGACCATGAGCCCGGACGCCGGCGAGGTGCCGGATACGGCCAGAGCCGAACCACTGCGCCGGCCGCGGCCCGGTCACGCCGATCTGCCGGGCATGATCAAGTACGGCTTTACCGACGCCAGGGCGGTGTTGGAACGCTCCTCGGCCCGTGAAACGGCGGCCCGCGTGGCGGTTGGCGCGGTGGCGGTTGCCTTTCTGGAGCAACTGGCCGGCATCAAAGTGGTTTCCCATGTGACGGCTCTGGGCGGGATAGAGGCGGATGCCTCAGCGCAGCCGGGACCGCAAAGCGGCCCGGAGATCGATTCGCGGCCGTTGCGGACCTTGGACCGCCAAGCTGAGGCAGCCATGATGGAGCTGATTGATCAGACCCAAAAGTCCGGTGACACCCTGGGCGGCGTGGTCGAAGTGATTGCCTACAACCTGCCGCCCGGGTTGGGTTCCCATGTACAGTCCGACCGTCGTCTGGACGCCGCCTTGGCTGGTGCTGTGATGGGCATCCCCGCCATCAAAGCGGTCGAGATCGGGCTGGGAGCAGCCGTGGCCGGCCTGCCAGGATCCAAAGCCCATGATCAGATTGCCCGCCGGGATGGACAGGTCTTCCGGGACACCAACCAGGCCGGCGGTATTGAAGGTGGCATATCGAACGGCGAACCGATTGTGGTGCGGGCTGCCATGAAGCCGATCCCCACTGTGCCCAACGCGCTGGCCAGCATAGATGTCATCACCGGTGAGGCCGCCCCGGCCATCCACCAAAGGTCTGACACCACCGCTGTGCCGGCCGCCGCGGTGGTCGCTGAAACGATGGTGGCGCTGGTGCTGGCCAGGGCGGCGCTGGAAAAGTTCGGCGGCGACCGGATAGACGAAACGCGCCGCAACTTGGAGGGCTACCTGGCTTCGATACCGGAGGCCATGCGGTGAACGGCTACGTGCTGATAGGGCCGCCCGGTTCCGGCAAGACCTCGGTTGGCCAGGCCCTGGCCGAACAGTTGGGCCTGCCGTTTTGGGACACCGACCAGCTGGTTTCCAAGACAGCCGGCCAGAGCGTGGCGGACATTTTCACCCACCACGGCGAGGCTCACTTCCGGATGTTGGAACGGCAGGCCGTGATCGATGCGCTGGAACAGCAGGCCAGCCGTGGGGGAGTGGTGGCCCTGGGCGGTGGCGCACCAATCGACGGGGACACCGGAGCGGATTTGCAGACCGCTCGGCGCCAAGGACTGACGGTGGTGTTCTTGGACATTTCGGCGGCGGTGGCCGCCAAACGGGTCGGCCTGGATGCTTCCCGGCCGCTGCTGGCCGGTTCACCCAGACGCATTTGGCGTGAACTGATGGATCAACGTCGGCCGGTTTATGAGGGCCTGGCAAATCTGACAGTCTTGGTGGATGGGCTGGAGCCCCAGCAGATCGCCGCACAGATAGCTACCGCGACAAGCCCGAGCAAGGAGATGGTGAAGTGAAGGAATCGCGTATCGAAGTGGCGGTTGACCCGCCATACGAAGTGGTGGTGGGGTCGGAGCTGCTGGCTGAACTGGGTGTGTTCATCCCCAGCGGCACCCAACGGTTGATGATTCTGTTTGACCCGGCGGTGGCCGGCCCGGTGCCGGCCTTGGTTGATTCACTGCGCAAAGACGGCTTCGAAGTTCACCTGCTGGCCATCCCGTCTGGCGAGGAAGCCAAATCGGTCGGCGTAGCAGCGGCCGCCTGGCAGCGGCTCGGAGAAGCGGCCTTCACCAGGACTGACACCATCGTGGCGCTGGGCGGCGGCTCGGTGACCGATCTGGGCGGTTTTGTGGCCGCCACCTGGCTGCGCGGCGTGCGTGTGGTTCACATTCCAACCACCTTGTTGGCCATGGTTGATGCCGCCATTGGCGGCAAGGCCGGCATCAACATCGAAGAAGGCAAGAACCTGGTCGGTGCGCTGCACCAACCTTCGGCAGTGCTGTGCGATCCGCTGATGTTGGAAACACTGCCGTTGCCGGAGCTGATCTCCGGTATGGCCGAAGTCATCAAAGCCGGTCTGATAGCGGATGGCGGCATCCTCGATGTGGTCTGGTCCGGCCCGCAGGAAACTCTTCAGGCCTCCGGCCCGCTGCTGACCGAGTTGATCCGCCGGGCGGTGGCCGTCAAGGCTGAGGTGGTGGCGGAAGACCCAGCCGAATATGGCCGCCGGGCGGTGCTGAACTATGGCCACACCTTTGGCCACGCCATTGAACAGGTAGAACACTTCCAATGGCGGCACGGTGACGCTGTTTCGGTGGGTATGGTGTTCGCTGCCGAAGTGTCAGTCCGGGCCGGTCTGATGGACCCGTCGTTGCTCGGTTTGCACCGCGAACTGCTCAGCGCGGTCGGTTTGCCGATCTCCTACCGGGGTGGCCGCTGGGATCAATTGTGGCCGGCCATGCGCCGCGACAAGAAGAACCAAGGCCACACCCGCCGCATGGTGCTGTTGGAAGACGTCGCCAAACCGGTCGTGGTCCGGGACATTCCCGAAGAGCTGCTGCGGGAGGCCTACCAGGCAGTTTCGGCCGTGCCGGACGCCTCGCCCTATCCAACCCGGGTGGGCTATGCCCTGGAATCGCCTTACGGCCTGGCCAGCTACATTCCGCCGGTACCCGGCCGTGAGGCCTCCTTCCCCGGCTCCGAAGAGTTTGTGCAACCCCAGGAGGACTTGTGAGCCCGCGCAGTGTGTTGATCGCCAACGGCCCCAACTTGGGCCGGTTGGGAGCCCGCGAGCCGGATGTCTACGGCTCGTTCAGCTTTGACGAGTTGACGGCCCGCTGCCGCGAATGGGCTACCCGGTTTGGTTTCGACGCGGACGTCCGCCAAACCGACGATGAAGCCGAATTGGTCACCTGGCTACAGCAGGCCGCCGATGCCGCGACACCGGTAATCCTCAACCCGGCCGCTTTCACCCACTACTCCTACGCTTTGCGTGACGCCGCCGCCCAGGTGCCGGTGCTGGTGGAAGTACATCTGACCAACCCAGCGGCCCGCGAACGCTTCCGCCACGAATCGGTCATAGCCGGTGTGGCCAGCGGCACAGTGGCCGGTTTCGGTTTCGATTCGTACTACTTGGCGTTGGCCGCCCTGTCCCGCCGCAGCGAATAGCCAAGCACTGCCGCCATCAGGCCCGGGTTGTGCCAGCACCGACCCGAGAGGCCGGGCAGACAAACCCAGTACGGCTCAAGCACCGTTGCTGAACTCGGCTGGCCAGCGGACAGCAGAAGACCGGAGAGTCAGTGGCTGGCCTCATCGTTGCCAGCTTGGGCACGTTTGGCGGCGGCCTCAGCGTAGAGCGCGTCAACTTCACCAGCGAAATCGGTCAACACCAGGTCACGCTTGACCTTCAGCGACGGCGTCAGATAGCCGTTGGCCTCGGTGAAATCCATATCCAAGATGCGGAACTCCCGGATTGATTCAGCCCGGGAGACGGCCTGGTTGGTGCGGGCCACGGCCCGTTCCAAGGATTGGCGAATATCAGGGTCAATCCGCGCCTGGTCAATCGTCAGAGCTGATTTGCCGTGGTTGGCCAACCAGCCTGGAACCATCTCTTCATCCAAGGTGATCAGCGCGCCGACAAATGGGCGGTCATCACCCACCACCACCACTTGGGACACCAACGGGTGTCCCCGCAGCCGGTCCTCCAAAATGGCCGGTGCCACGTTCTTGCCGGAGGCCGTGACGACGATCTCCTTGCGCCGGCCAGTGATGGTCAACAGGCCGTTCTCATCCAACGATCCGATGTCTTCGGTGTGGAACCAACCGTCCCGCAGGACCCGTTCGGTGGCGGCCGGATCACCCCGGTAGCCGCGGAAGATGTGAATGCCCTTGGCCAGGATTTCGCCATCGTCTGCGATGGCCACACTCTGGCCTGGCAACGGCGGCCCAACCGTGCCGATCTTGTGGGTGAACTGCCGGTTCACAGCCGTCGGCGCGGTTGTCTCAGTCAAACCGTAGCCTTCGTAGACGGTCAGGCCAATGCCCCGGAAGAAGTGCCCAAGCCTCTCGCCCAGCGGCGCGCCGCCGGACACGGCGTAGATCAGATTGCCACCCATCAAGCGGGTCAGTTTCCGGTAGACCAGACGCTTAGCGATTTGGTATTGGACTCGTCTGAGCGGGGTGAACCCGCCGCGGGAGTCCTGCTCCCGGGAGGACACAATTGCCACCTTGGCCGCCCAGCGGAACAGCTTCAGCTTGATGCCACCGCCGGTGGAGGCCTCCGCCGCGTTGTAGACCTTCTCCAACACGCGGGGCACCACCAACATGAAGCTGGGCTTATAGGCCGCCAGGTCTGCCATCAGCCCTTTGGTGTCAGGGGAGTAGGCCATGACCGCCGGCGAATGCAACGCGATCACGTTGATAACCCGCGCAAACACATGGGCCATCGGCAAGAACAGCAGACCGCGTGAACCGGGCCCCACAATCCACTTCAAGGCCTCAGCGGTGTTACGGGCACTGGTGGTGAAGTTCAAATGGGTCAACTCGACACCCTTGGGGCGGCCTGTCGTGCCAGAGGTGTAGATCAGGGCCGCCAGGTCGGCGCCCTTGACCGCCTTGCGCCGCTCGTCCAAAACCGAATCGGAGACCGAGCCGCCCTTGGCCGCCAAGGTGTCGAGCGCGGCATCGTCCAAAATGTGGATGGGCCCGTTGAAACTGGCACCGATGATGGCGGCGTGGGCGGCCGTCTCAGCGACGCCGCAAACCATGCCGCTGTCCTCGATGATCCAGGCGGCCTGCTCCGGTGAGGATGTCTCATAGATCGGCACGCCCACCGCGCCAATCCACCACAGCGCGTAGTCCACCCGCGTCCAATCGCCGCTGGTACGGGCCATGATGCCAACCCGGTCGCCGTGGGCCACACCTTCCGCGATGAAACCTTTGGCGATGGCCCGAATCTGGTCCGCCAGCTCACGGGCGGTGAGGGGTTCAAAGTCGCCGTCGCGCCGTTCGCAGATCATGGCGCCATCCGGGTCGCGGGCCTCGCGCTCCAACAGCAGATCGGCGATTGATTCTTCTTCGTTGATGGGGCACAGCAGCGGCGTAGTTGAAACCTTCACGCTGGGACTTTAGCTGGCGCAGGTCACCCTACGCATTCGTAGGCTCGCTAACAGTAAGATATGCGCGGTAAACCTGAACTAAATGACGGAGAGATTTGTGGCAACCACCAACGACTTGAAGAACGGACTGGTGCTCAACCTGGACGGCCAACTGTGGACCGTGGTCGAGTTTCAGCATGTCAAGCCCGGCAAAGGCGGCGCCTTTGTGCGCACCAAACTGAAGAACGTCCGCACCGGCAAGGTGGTGGACAAGACCTTCAACGCCGGCCTGAAGGTGGACACCGCCACCGTGGACAAGAGCTCCATGCAGTACCTATACCGGGATGGCGAAGCCTTCGTCTTCATGGACCAAGGCACCTACGACCAGTTGAACGTGGCCGCCACCATTGTTGGGGACGCCGCCAACTTCCTGTTGGAGGGCCAGGACGCGATTGTGGCCACCCATGATGGCGAACCGCTGTACGTGGAGCTGCCGGCCGCGGTGGTCTTGGAGATCACCTACACCGAGCCAGGCCTGCAGGGCGACCGTTCCACCGGTGGCACCAAGCCCGCCACCTTGGAGACCGGCTATGTGGTCCAGGTGCCGCTGTTTGTCGAATCCGGCACCAAGATCAAGGTGGACACCCGCAGCGGCGAATACCTGAGCCGAGTCACCGAATGACCGATCCGGCCAACGGATCAGACGAGTCCAGACCCGAACTGGCTGAGGCCGAGCCTTCGGCCGACCTGCCGCCTGGGGAGGCCTCTGACGATCCAACCGACCGATCAGACGGGTCCAATCCC
>JAIRTF010000132.1 GCA_031255075.1 Bifidobacteriaceae bacterium
TTCCGGTCGGCTCCACTTCGTGGTGCCGGGGGGCGCTTAGGGGGCTTGGAAGGTGCGGTGGGCGCGGGTGGGGCCGGCGGCTTGGATGGCCACGGGGGCGAAGGTTTCTGGGGGGACAAGGCCCTTGGTGGTGGCCAGCTGAGGGTAAATGTCCAGGTGGCTGATAGCCAGAGCGTCCACCATGGTTTGGTCGATGGCGGCCCGCAGCCACTTGGGATCATGGGGCGCCACCCGGAAGGCACCGGCAAAAGAACCGTCCCCATTGTGGGGCTCCGGTGGCCGGTACGGCTCCGCAAGACCACCTAGCTCGGCATCGGCTGGGGGCTGAAGTTGGCCCTCAGCCGGCAAAGGACCGGCGCCATGACGAGTGGCGTAAGTCCGCAGGCAACCGATCACCTTGACCTGTTCGATAAGGAGTGAGGGGTGGGGCTAGGCCGTACTGAGTAATCCCCAGCTGGGGATAACTCTGGGGGAAATACAGCTTTGTAATTCCTGTGACCGGTGGTTTTGGACCCTTGGCGGCCGGTGGGTCACTTACGTCCCTTGATTGTCCACAGTTCGGGGCCAGTTAGCCACAGCTACCTGTGGATAACTACGCACCCAACGCCATCGGTGAGACAGTCGCTACCACGACCGCAGCCACCAGCACCAACACCCCTGCTATGGCCAACCAGGCAAACAGTCGGCGGCGTTTGGGTGGGGCGTAGGCGTAGACGGCCGCCATGGCCGCACCGGTCAACATGCCGCCAACATGCCCCTGCCAAGAGATGTGCGCCAGTGTGAAACTGAGTACCAAGTTGAAGGCGATCACTATGGCTATTCCCCGAATGTCCGCCTTGATCCGGCGGCCCAGCACCAGCAGCGCCGCAAACAGTCCGAAGACCGCACCGGAGGCGCCAACCGTGGCCTGCACCGCACCCTGGTAGGTGAAGTCAAACAGCCGGAAGTAGGCCAACACCATGGCCGCGCCGCCCAACGCCGAACCGAAATACAAGGCGATGAACCTGGCCCGGCCCAAGAGTTGTTCAGCAAAGGTGCCCACCACCCACAGGGCGTACATGTTGAGCAGCAGGTGGGCCACGCCGCCGTGAGCGAAAGCACCGGTCACCAGCCGCCACGGCTCCGTCCAGACAAAGCCTGGCGCCAACGCCAGTTGAGCGGTGACCGGCTGGAAGGCGAACATCTGGGCAATGTAGACCACCACGCACATGGCAATGATGGTCATGGTCACAACCGGCTTGGTGGGGCCGAGGGGCGCGCCAAACCACGACCGGGGCGCCGGGGTGCGCCGCTGGTCGGCATGGACACAGTCGCGGCACTGGACACCTACCGCAGCCGGCACCTGACAAAGCGGGCAAACCGGCCGCCCGCAGCGCTGGCAAAGGACGCGCGCGGGCGTGCCGGGATGCTTGTAGCAGTGGGTTTCGCCGGGAGGAGGCTGGCTCATAGCCGGCCCGCTTCCGGCAAAGGACCGCTTCTCGACAGCGGTGGTTGAGGCCGCCGCCCGGACCCAGCCGCCCAGCGTTGACCAGCCCAACTAGATCTGGTCACGCCTGGGTTCACGGCAGGAGTTCGATCGATTCGATGACCACGTCTTCGACTGGCTTGTCATTGCGCCCAGTGGCGGCGGTGGCGATCGCGTCAACCACATCGCGCGACGGCTGGTCAGCCACCTCGCCGAAGATGGTGTGCTGGCCGTTGAGGTGCGGGGTGGGCGTCACGGTGATGAAGAACTGTGACCCATTGGTTCCAGGCCCAGCGTTGGCCATGGCCAGAAGATAGGGCTTGGAGAAGGTGAGGGCTGGGTCAATCTCGTCCCCGAACTCGTAACCTGGGCCGCCGAAGCCCTTGCCCAGCGGGTCCCCGCCTTGGATCATGAAGCCATCGATGACCCGGTGAAAAATGGTGCCCTTGTAGAGCGGGCCTTGGCCGGGGGCACCGGTGGCCGGATCGGTCCAGGCTTTGGAGCCATCGGCCAGGCCGACAAAGTTGGCCACGGTGATCGGCGCAGATTCGCCGAACAGATTCAGGCGGATATCGCCTTTGTTGGTGTGGATGATTGCTTGCATGGACCCATCCTCCCATGGCGCGGCGCTGGACGGGTCCACTAACGGGGCTCCAGTCGTCGGTCCGCTCAAAGCCCTGATAGCGACCAAGGCAAGCACCGCCACCAAGGCGCAGACGCCCAGAACCCAAGCCCAGTGAACCGCACCAGAGCGGCCGGAACCGCCAGGCGGCCCAGGCGGCGCCGCGGTTAGTGGAAGCAATGGCGGGACCGGCGGCACAGATGGGACCGGTGGCGGGAGTGGTCTGCGCGGCGCCGGCCCCGGAGCGGCGGACTGGCCGGGCGCCAGCGGCGCGTAGGTGCCAAGAGGCACCGAAGGGGGAGGGCCGCCGGCCGGCCAACTGGGTGGGTGAGACATACGGGGGCTCCTCCGGTAATGGACAGGCGGTCACCAGGCAGGCGGCCGCCGCAGAAGAATCTAGTCCACCTGGCCGCCGCCGGCCTGTTTCACCGGCGGAATTGCCCTAAATGGACGGGATAACGCCGGCCACCAAAGGCACATTAACGAGATCAAGGCGGTTAGGGCTAAACACTGGGCCGCGGATGGCCGTAGCATGGGCTTGGTGCGCTTGCGCGCAGCGCAGATCGATCAAAGGAGAATGACATGGCCAATCAACCTTGCCCCTACGTTCGCGTCCGGCAGCGTCTGGCGGCCAGCCCGTGGGCGGGCAAAGCCGCGCAGGCCGGCGGCAGCGCCAAATCAGCGGCCAGCGATGTGGGTAACTACCTGGCTTCAAAGACTCTGCCGCGAATTGAGGCGGCTTGGGAGTGGGCTTCCCCTCGGGTTGAGGCAGCCTGGCGCAAAGGAGTGATCGCGGCGGCCCCCAAGGTTGAGGAAGCCGCCCGGGCTTTGGCTCCGAAGGTCGATGACGCGCGCGACGCCATTGTTGAGCGGGCTCTGCCGGCCATTGTGGCGGCTGTCGATTCAGCGGCCCGGGCAGCGGCCGGCGCGGCTGCCGAACCGGCCGTGGCCAAGAAGCGCCGTGTCCGCAAGGTGCTGATCTGGTCAGCTGTTGCCGCCACCGCGGGGGCGGCCGTGTTGTGGTTCTGGCGCCAGACCCGCCCGGTCACCGACCCGTGGGCGGAAGACGATTGGGATGACGACATAGCCCCGGAGGAGGACTTGGCAGACGCCGCCGGCGATGCCGCTGAAGCAGTTGGTGAGGCCGCCGGGCACGCCGTCAAGGCCGTTACCGACGCTGCCCGCCGGGCCTCTGACGCGGTCAAGAAGGCCGGCGATGCCGTCAAGAAGGCCGCCACCGACGCGGTCCGCAACGACGAAGAAGACGAGGACGAAAAGACCGAATCCTAAGCCGGCCTAGGTCAGGCCGAGGGCCCACTTCAGAGCTGATTCAACGGTTTGATCCTGGAAGTCAAAGCCGTGGCTTTCCAACGCTGCCGGTTTGACCGGCTGCGAACCCAACAGCAGTTCGCGCGCCGCCAAGCCGGCAGCTTGGACGGCGAAGGTCGGAATGGCCAACCAGTAGGGCCGGTGCTCCAGGCGGGCCAATGAAGCGGTCACCTGGCCGGCTTCGGCCAACTGCGGACCGGCCAGGTTAACCGGACCGGACAGCGTCCGGTTGGTCAGCGCGAATTCCCAGGCCCGGACCTCATCACGCAGCGAAATCCAGGGCCAGAACTGCCGGCCGGAGCCGACCCGCGCCGCCAAACCCAGCCGTGTCAGCCGGGCCAACTGCTCCAACATGCCCTGTGGGGCCAGCACCAGACCGGTGCGGGCCCGGACCACCCGGGTGACGGATCGGGCAGGAACGGTAGCCGCTTCCCAAGCCCGGCAGCAGGCCGCCAAGAACCCGCCTCCGCTAGGGGCAGACTCAGACAGTTCGGTGATGCCAGGCGGCGGTCCGAGTCCGTAGTAGCCGCAAGCTGAGGCGTTGACCCAAACCGCCGGCGGTTCAGGGCTGGCGGCAATCGCCTTGGCCAAAGCCACGGTGGGGCCCACACGCGAATCAACTATCAACTGCCGGTAGGCGGCAGTCCACGGCCAGT
>JAIRTF010000187.1 GCA_031255075.1 Bifidobacteriaceae bacterium
GAGGTCAAAGATGCCTTGGAGCAGGCCATCCGGCGGGTTTCGACCATCGCCACCGTTCATGAGACGTTGTCTCAGAACATCGCCCAGCGGGTGGTCGACTTCGATTCGGTGTTCGGCCGGACCCTGCGTTTGGCTGCCGATGCCGCGTCGCCCGGTTTCCCTGTCCACATAGTTCAGGAAGGCAGTTTCGGTGAGGTCCCTGGCGATGACGCGACCCACCTGGCGATGGTGTTGACCGAGTTGGTCACCAACGCAGTTGAGCACGGATTGACGCCCTTGGGTGGTGGCACCGTTTGGATCAAAGCGCGCCGCGAGGGAGATGCCTTGACTGTGACTATTGAGGACAACGGTGTGGGCATGCCAGATCAGCCGAGTGAGGCCGGCCTAGGTACACAGATTGCACGCACTTTTGCCTCTGGGGAATTGCGTGGCTCAATAGATTGGGGCCGCCGCCCAGGCGGCGGCACAAAGGCTGTAGTAACAGCGAATCTCAAGTGAACACACAGCGAAACACAAAAATGTGACGTAGATCACATAAATTCTTCACATTGGGGCACAACTTCTCCAAACGGAAATGCTTGCGTCAGTTTGACGGCGGTGCACCGGCTCCCGCCAACTCGGCTCAAGAGAACCGTTTGGGCTGGTCAGGCAGCCCGGCGGGCCCTAGCATTGCGGCGTTTGAGCGACCGGCGCTCGTCTTCAGACAGGCCGCCCCAAACACCAGAATCCTGGTTGTTGTTGATGGCCCATTCGAGGCAGGAAGCAGCTACGTCGCAACGTGCGCAGACCTCTTTGGCCTCTTCGATTTGCAGCAGGGCAGGTCCAGTGTTCCCAATAGGGAAAAACAGTTCTGGATCTTCGTCCAGACACGCTGCGGCGTGGCGCCAGTCCACGGCGTACTCCTTAAGGCTGTAATGCATCGAGTCTGATGCGGTGTGGCGGATAACTTCCGCCGATAAGGTTGTCATGCCCGGCCGGGTTTGACAAGAGGTTTGGGTATGTGATGTTTGCCACACTTTGTTGAGACTCCGCGTGACCAGGCAAAAGACCTCCAAGATTGGGCTCTACGCCGCTAGCTGTATGGCGTGGGAGCGTCCCAGGTCCACCAACCGGCCGCGTCCGGGCGGTTCGGCGGCGCCAAACGGACCAGACTCCAAAGCCATCGAGGAACGTGCCAACGGGCCGAAGGCGGAGGCCGAACCAGGGTGGGAGGGCCACAGCAACACTCCCAACGGGTTGGCGTGCAGCAAGTTGGCCGGCGGCCGGAAAGACGCAGCCGTGGTGGTGGTGAAGGCCGCCACCAACGTGCCGGCGGCAGGCATCTGGCTGGGGCAGGTGCCGGCAACCGATTCGACATCATCGACCAACACCACTTGGCCGGAGCTCAGCGCTTCGCCAATCTGATTCCACTCACGTTTGGCGGAGGAGCCGAACAAGGTGGCCGGGCGGCCGGCATGGCTCAAGGCTCGGTGGATGGCAGCCAGGGCCGTGGAACGGCCAGAACCGTGCGGGCCAATCAGCCCGATTGTCCGGCCCGGTGTCACCGGCAAAGCCAACGGTGTGCCGTAGGCGCCACCCAGTCCCACCCAAATCATGGCGGGATCCAGATTGGGCGGCAGATCGGAGCTGTCCACCCGGTCTGGCAGATCCAGCACTCGCGGCGGCGGCGCCAAAGGCACCACCGCCTGCCTGGTCAACAGGTCAGCCGGGGTCAGCGCTATCTGAGTCAAGAAAGCCGCTTCCGGGCCCAGGAAACAAGCCCGGCCAGGTGTGGTCCGGGCGGAGGCCAGTTCCCGGGGTATGCCCAGGGCGTAATCATCGGTGACCTCGGCCGTCGCCAAGACCAACCGGTAAGGACAGGCACTCAACCAGCGAGCCGGCTTGGCTGGTCCCGTCACCACCACGGCCGCACCCGGCGCCAACGCACCGCCGGTCAGAGCGTCCAACAGGGGACGGCCCAAGGCGGCCGAACCCAAGGCTTCTATCTCGGTGGCGGCGTCAACCACCAGAGCGCGTTTGGTGTCATGTGGTTGGCCGCCCAGGAGGTTGATCAGTTCGGTGACCCGTTCAGCCGAGCGCGCGTCGATCACCCCACCAAAGGCCGGCAGCCCGGTCAGCCCAGCAAACAAGTCTGCGCGGTGGGTCACTACGTGGGTTGCCCAGTTGGCCTGGGCCAGACCGGCGGCGGCTGCCAAGGCCGCCGTGGTGCGGCCGCTGCGGGGCGCTCCCAAGATGGCCAAATGCCCCCGTTTCGGGTCCCAGACCAGCGGTTCTTGCCGTTGGAGTTGAGGCAGATCGGCCAACCCCAATGGCACCAAATCGTGGTGCCGATCAGTGTGGACCAGGGTCAAGCGGTCTGGCAGCGGCGGTCGCCAGGGTGCTTCGGGCGGCTTCAGGCCACCATTGGCGGCCGCCTGGCTGATCGCATCGACCAAACGGCTGGTCTGAGGCGTGGCGGGGGTGGGCGCCGCCCAAGCCTCTGGCCAGCTAACCGGTACAGCCGAACGCCGCGGCGGTGGCGGCAGCCGCCTGACCCGGAACCGTACCGGCAGGCGCCCGGCGGTCGCCACTATGCAAACTCCGGGTGTGGCGGGGTCTATGGCGGCGGCATCGGCGGTGCCTAGAACGTCCAGCGAGTCGGCTTCGGTTGCCACCCGGAAGCAAAAGCGCAACGCCAAGTTGGCTCGCAGTTGGGCGCTGACAGCTCCGGCCGGGCGTTGAGTGGCCAGAATCAGTCCCATCCCCAGCGACCGGCCCTGGGCTGCCAAGCGTTCGAGTCGGCCCTCGGCCGCCGGCAGCGAATCGAGCAGTGTGCGGAACTCGTCCACCACTACCAGCAGCCGCCAAGGCCGCCGGCCCGGCGGCAGTTCATGCCAGCCGGTCACCCCGGCTTCTTCCAAGAGCCGTTCCCGGGAGGCCAACTCGGCCTCCAACGAGGTCAGGGTGCGGGCGGTGCCTTGGGCGTCCAGGTCTGTGGCCACGCCCACTACATGCGGCAGATGCTCCAAGTCCCTGAAGGTGGCGCCGCCCTTATGGTCCAGGCCGACCACTGCCAACTGGTCTGGCGGGGTGGCCAACGCCTCAGCCAGGATCAACGCTCTGAGAAACTCGGATTTGCCGGAACCGGAGGTGCCTGCCACCAAAGCATGCGGTCCAGCGGTTGCCAAGTTGATTGTGACCGGTTCCCCGGTGGCCGTGAACCCGACTGGTTCCATGGCACCGACTTGCCAGCTGGCGGCGATTTCCCTTGGCGTGGTGGCTATGGCTGCTGGCGGTGGGGCGCCGCCCGCATCAGCGGCCCAGCCGCGGGCCAGGTCTTCCATTGCCTCCGTGCCCCAACCGACGGCTTTGTAGGCGGTGCCGTCTTGGCCGCGGGCGGCCATCAATCCGAGCCCGGCATCCCGCACTACCAAGCGTTTGACATTAGCCCGCCCGCTGGCGGGCGCTTCCAATCGGATCCCGGAACTGGTCGGGCGCAGCGTGATGGCTGGTGTGGATGGCGGGGGAGTGGGCAAGAACCGGGTCCAAGCCCAGTCCGGTTCGCTGGGACAGCCCTCGGCCCGGAAGGCCAATTCGGGTGCGGCTCCAGCCACCAACCGCCGCGTCAAAGCGGCCACCGGGCCGCTCCGGCCGATCAGTTCCACGGTTGGACAGTCCGGGAACGGTGACGGTGCCTCAGGATCCAGCCCGCCCACACCTTCAAACCAGGGCTGGCGGTGCCTGCGCATCAGCCCTGGCAACACCGATGCCAGCACTCCTGCCAGGGGCATCAGTGACCACATCAGATTGCGCGTCACCAAATACATCAGGCCGCACATCACCAACGAACTGACCGCGCCGGCCGTCATACCGCCCCGGCCTCGCCGGCGCTGATCATGCTCCGACCCAGTCTTCAGAGGCTGCCTGATCAGCGCAAACACTTCGCCAGAGGCGAACCGCAGCAAGTCTCCGGCCCCGGCCGCGCGGGGCCAGGTCAGCGGCCGCCAACTGGTCTTGAGTTTGCCGGCCCGGCTTTGGCGGACCCGACCGAGCCAAGCGCGCGGCCCTTCACCTTGGCGCAGGCGCACCCGGCCGCGTTTGGTTTGCCCCACCCGCAAGGCCCAGCGGGCATCCCGCAACGGTGCTTCGGAGCCCGCCAACGGCGAATCCAATCGCACCAGCCGCCAACCGCCAGGCGGTACGGGATCTGCTGGCGGTGGCTGGTCAGCCTTGGACCAGATCACATGCGCGGCCGGCGGCAGCGGCCGGTCAAGCGGATAGTTCCAGTTGTCTTCCGGTTGGATGCCCAGGTCGGTCAGCACCTGGCGGAGGGTTGAGCCGTCCTCCGCCCAATAGTCGCGCGAATCACTTCCAGTCAGTGTCAAATACACCTGTCCAGGTTGGCGTCACCAAGCCGCCTTCGGCCCAGATCAGCGCCTTGCCCTGTGGATAACCGGCCTGCGTTGATGGCTGGTGGAGCGGCATCGTACGCCTGTCACGCCGCCGGCCGCGAACCACACGTCAAGACGCCAGCGGTCGGCGCGCCGCCCCCGAACCCTAGCCGTCTATTGGTCGGCTGCTTCATCGAAGACAGGTGCAGCGGCATCGTAGGCCTGTTATGCCGCCGGTCGCGAACCACGCGCCAAGACGCCAACGGTCGGCGCGCCGCCCCCGAACCCTAGCCGTCTATTCGGCGGCGGCTTCATCCTGGTTGGTGGCCCCGGCGGCGTGGCGTTGGACCAAGCCGCCGCGATAGGCGGCCACTACCGCCTGAACCCGGTCGCGGGCTTCCAGCTTCATCAGAATCCGCCCAACGTGGGTCTTGACGGTGGTCTCCGCCACATGCAGGGTGGCGGCGATTTCCTGGTTGGACAGCCCCAGCGCCATCTGCAACAGCACTTCGATTTCCCGCTCTGTCAGGTCATCGAAGGCGGCCACGTCATCTGGATCAGCCGGCGTGGCGGCGGCCACCGAGGCCAACAGACGCTTGGTTGGCCCAGGCGCTATGACCGCGTCCCCGGCGTAGACCGTCCGAATGGCGGTCAACATGTCGTCCGGCGGGGCGTCCTTCAGCAGGAAGCCGCTGGCGCCGGCCCGAATGGCGGCCATCAGGTATTCGTCCAAGTCAAAGGTGGTCAAGATGATGATCTTGGGGGCCGGGTTGACCAGCGCCACGATCTGTTCGGTGGCGGCTATTCCATCCATGCCGGGCATCCGCACATCCATCAACACCACGTCAACTGGGGTTTTCAGGGCTGTTCGCAGGGCCGAATGGCCATCTCCGGCCTGTCCCACTACGCGCATGTCGTCTTGCGAATCGATCACCATTGAAAAGCCGGATCTGACCAGTTGTTGATCATCGACTACTAGCACTCGGATTGGTTCCATCCAGCTTGCCTCCATCGTTATCGGTTGAATATGTCACCGGGGTTCGGTTGCCGCCGGCGCGGGCTGAAGCTGGCAATGGCAGCGCTGTTGAGACCACAAAACCACCAGTTGGCCCGGGACCGGCGGAGAACTCGCCGCCCATCGCCTCAGCCCTTTCACGCATGCCTATCAGCCCGTGGCCTTCGCCGTCGTTGGGAGCGGCGGCGCCGCGGCCGTCATCGGCCACCACCAATTCAATGCGGCCGGGCAACCAACGTTCGGTGATGGTCACCTGGGTGCCGGGGCCGGCATGTTTGAGGGCGTTGGTGAGCGCCTCCTGGGCAATTCGTTGCAGCGTGGCGCCCAATCCGGGCGGCAGGTAGTGCGGCTGGCCCACCCGTACCAAGGTGGCGGCCAACCCGGCTGAGCGCATGTCATTGACCAGCGAATCGAGGTCTCGGACGTGGGGTGCCGGGGCCAGCCGCAGCGATTCGTCCGGTGGTCCATCACGCAGAATCCGGACGATGCCGCGCATGTCCGCCAACGCCGCCCGCCCAGTTTCGGCAATGGCTTCGAGCGCGCCGACCGCGGCCTGCGGATTGGCGGCCGCCGCGTACCGCCCGCCATCAGCCTGGGCGATGATGACCGATAGGGAGTGGGCCACTATGTCATGCATTTCTCGAGAAATCTGGGTCCGCTCTTGGGTTAGGGCTTGCTGGGCGGCCAGCAGCTCAGTCCGCATCAAGTTGGCCTGTTCGCGGCGCCCGGCTTGGCGCGCGGCTTCGCCCCAACGCCCCAACACCCCCAGGGCCATGGCACCCAGCCCAGTCAGCCACACCGAGATGGCTATCACGAAGGCCTCTTCAGGCGTATCCGGCACCCATGACACCCGTTCGCCCACGCCCGGCAACACCACCGCTATTCGCATACCAGCGCCGACTGAAGCGGCGGTCGCCGCCAAACCTCCAACAGCTACCCCAGCACCACCCCAGGCCACCGCCGTCAGCGATGCCCAGCGGGTCACAGCCCACAACGGCACGCAGACCAGCAGGTAAAGCGGCATCTGAATGGTCAAACCGGTGGCTAACGATGCCGCGCAGGTCAGGTACGCACACAGGGCCGAGATGACCGGGAAGGGCCGGGCCGTAACGGTGAACGCTGCCAGCGCCAAGCCGGCCAACGTCTGCCAACTGAAGTGCAACGGGCTGATCGCGGTGACGGCGCCAACTGCGCCCAGGGCCGCTGCCCAGGGGCTAACCGAGCGCCGCCGCTGACCCGAGGCAGTCAGCCCATCCGTTTCCACCGGCCCGGTGCCGGGTGTCGCCTCGGTGGCAGTCCGGCGAAGCCCACCGAATAGGCGTCGTGGTGGCAGCGGCCGGTCGGGCGTTTGAGCCCGGTCCGGCGGCGGTGCTTGGCCGCTGACACTCATGGGGCCAGCCTATTAGCCCTTAGGCTTCCTGCCATCCACCTGGGGAAAGCCGGTGCTTTGGGGGCTGGGACTGCCGGGCGTCTAGCCGTTGGCTGATTCGGCGGTTGTTTGATGGTTGCTTTGGCCTGGCGGCGGCCGGCGCTTTTGTGGCACCGCCTACCATGGTTCTCATGGCCACTGAGGACGTCCTTGGAGAACTGCGCGCGCTGGGGCAGACTTTCGATTCGATCTGCCAGGTCAGCGCACCTGATCAGCTCAAGGCTCGGATTGCCCGGTTGTCCACGGAGGCCGCCGAACCAGGCTTGTGGGATGACCCGTCCAAAGCCCAGAAGGTGACCTCGCGTTTGTCCCACGCCCAAGCGGAACTGTCCAAGTTGGACAAGATGCGTTCGCGGCTGGATGATCTGGGCGTTCTGTTCCAAATGGCTGAGGAAGCCCAAGACGCGGAAACCTTGGCTGAGGCCCAAGCGGAGTTGACCGCCGTCAAGGCGTCATTGGCGGACATGGAAATCCGTACCTTGTTGAACGGCGAATATGACGAACGGTTCGCGGTGGTCACCATCCGTTCCGGTGCCGGCGGTGTGGACGCGGCCGATTTCGCGGAGATGCTGTCCCGTATGTATCTGCGCTGGGCTGAGCGCCACGGTTATACAGCCAAGGTGTTGGACACTTCCTATGCCGAGGAAGCCGGCCTGAAGTCAATGACCTTCGAAGTGTTGGCTCCCTACGCCTACGGCAACCTGTCGGTTGAAGGGGGCACCCACCGGCTGGTCAGAATCTCACCGTTTGACAACCAGGGACGCCGCCACACTTCGTTCGCCGCAGTTGAGGTGATCCCGTTGATCGAGGAAACCGACCACATTGACATTCCCGAATCGGAGATCAAGGTGGACGTGTTCCGTTCATCTGGGCCCGGTGGCCAGTCCGTCAACACGACCGATTCGGCCGTCCGCATGACCCACCTACCCACCGGCATTGTGGTGTCCATGCAGGATGAGAAGTCGCAGATCCAGAACCGCGCCGCAGCACTGCGGGTCCTCCAGTCGCGTCTGTTGGTGCTACGCCGGGCTGAGGAGGCCGCCAAGAAGCGTGAGCTGGCCGGTGATATCAAGGCTTCCTGGGGGGATCAGATGCGTTCCTACGTGCTCCATCCCTACCAAATGGTCAAAGACCTGCGGACTGATCACGAAACCGGCAACACTACGGCGGTGTTCGATGGCGACATCGACGGCTTCCTCGATGCCGGCATCCGGTGGCGGCGCCAACAAGAACGGGCCGAAGCCGGCGCCTAAGGTCCGTCGGTGGACCGTCGCCTGGGCGGGCGGTTCGGGGTGGTAGTCAGAGGCGCGAAATTGGGGCGTAGCGGGCGCCGGTCAGACGTTCCAAATCGGTTGGGGCCAGAGCCACGTCCATGCCCCGGGCGCCGGCCGAAACCATCATCACGTCTAGGTCCAGGGCCGCCACGTCGATCAACGTGGGGTGTTCTTGGCGTTGGCCCAACGGCGAGATGCCACCCACCACATAGCCGGTGGCCCGTTGGGCTTCGACAGCCGAAGCCATGACGGCCTTCTTACCACCGGCGGCTTTGGCCAGCGCCTTGAGGTCCAATTGGGCTTCGACCGGGACTATGGCGCACCAGATGCGGCCATCAACTTTGGCCAGCAGGGTTTTGAAGACCAGGGCCGGGTCCACGCCCAGGGCCTTGGCCGCGCCAATTCCGTACGGTAGCGATCCATCAGTCTTGAAGGCCCGCACCTTGAACGGCACCCCAGCCTGGGTCAAGATGGCCACGGCCCGGGTCGATGGCCGGGTGTTGGCGCCGGCCTTGGAGCGGAGGCTGTCACCATTGGTCTGGGGTGCGGTCTGAGCCGGGGCGCCTGGGGCGGCGTGCTCCGTGGCGGTGGCGCTGGTGGCGCGCGCCGCCGGTTCAGTCGTGTTCCGCGAGGGCATCTAGTGCCTCC